>NZ_JAWPBF010000008.1:0-249574 GCF_033341895.1 Citrobacter sp. HN-141
AGATGGTTGGCGCTGGCGGCTAACAGTGACGTTCCCATGATGAAAAATGCCGCGAAAACGATAGGAAAAAGGCTGTAGGGGATCCTGAATGCGATGCGACACAGTGTCTCAAACGGAAATGCGGAGGCACTTAACAGCAAGATCAGGCTGCTGAGGATAAAAGCCAGGGGATACCGAAACCGGGAGCGCTTTAAACTGGGGGTGATGTTCCACTACGGAAAGCTGAATATGGCGTTCTGAGCCTTCCCACCATGATCGGGGAAGACCCATTTATATACAGTGTAATTTTTGTGTATTACGGCCACAAGGAAATAGTGATTATTATGTGAGCAGTTTCGCACTCTTGCCAGTCAGTAGCATGGGTGAAAAATTACACCTTATGGTGGAAGTAATCGCTCAGACGTGAAAATACGCCGCCTTTACTGACCGATTCCAGGGTGACCAGTGGCCAATGCGCCACCAGCTTATCCCTGTCATAGAGTTCAATTTCCCCCACGCGTTGATGCGCGGCAATAGGCGCTACCAATTCTTTCTTATCAAGAACATATTTTGCTTTGATATTCTGGACTTCAGCCTTAGGCAGTGCCATCCAGAAATCCTGCTCGGTGCCGAGGCTAATGCTTTCTTTATCGCCATACCAGATTCGTTCGACACCGACTTGCTTACCGCTACGCAAAACCTGCACCGTATCAAAATTTTGTTGCCCCCACTGCAGCAGTTTACGTGCCTGATCCTCGCGCCCTTTCGCGCTCTCGGCGCCCATAACCACGGCAATCAAGCGACGCTGTCCGTCAACTGCAGAGGCGATCAGGTTAAATCCGGCCCCGGATGTGTGCCCGGTCTTCAGGCCATCAATGTTCATTGTTTTATCCCACAGCAGTCCATTACGGTTTTGCTGTGTGATACCGTTCCAGGTAAGACTCTTCTCACTGTACATGTGGTAGAAATCAGGTTCCCCGTGAATAATTGCCCGGGACAACACGGCCAGATCGTAGGCCGAGCTATGCTGGCCTGGCGCGTCCAGCCCATGCACCGTTTCGAAATGTGTATCTTTAAGCTTCAGCTTCTCAACGTAGCTGTTCATCATCGCGACAAACTGTGGCTGCCCACCCGCGATGTAATCAGCCAGCGCGACGCATGCGTCATTGCCGGAATCAACAATTAAACCGCGACTTAAATCACGTACTGAAACGCGATCGCCTTCTTTCAGGAACATTAACGATGAGCCAACAAACACCGGATTATCTTTCGCCCATGCGTCACGTCCGACAGTGACGATATCCGTTGGGCTAATGCGATGGCTATCAATCGCACGATCGACAACATAGCCGGTCATTAACTTGGTCAGGCTGGCGGGGTTGCGTTGCTGGTGTTCATTACCGGCGGTCAGGATTTGGCCCGTGGTGTAATCCATAAGCACCCACGCGCCAGCATTAATGGCGGGAGGCCGGGGTGCAAAACTGGCGACATCAGTCGCATAAGCGGACGAAAAGCTAATCGCGAATAGCGAAGCGGCAATAAACAAACGGCGTTTCAACAGCATGTCCTCATAACCAGGAGAAATAGCCGTTCTTTTTACGGAAGTTCTGCCGAACAAACATGGATAAATTGCAAGAAAATGTGACATAAGGCACATTTTCTTGCTATTAAAGAAAGAATGTCAGACGGGCTTCCCCTGCAAAATCCGCGCAGGATTAGCCTTTATGTGATGCTGTTTCTGCATGATGGCTGCGATGACGGTGATAGCCGTCAATCATGCTGCGAAAGATTTGCCCCGGCGTATCACCCAATGTGCACAGGTAAATATGTGCGCAAATGAACAGAATGCCAACAATCGCCAACACCATATGCAGCACCAGTACCACCGGCCCGGCGTCTATAATCTGCGGGTAAAGACAGAGCAACCCGGTAATGATTAACAGCGGAACCAACGCATACATGATGGCCAGATAGGCTAACTGTTGCAGGGGGTTAAATTTATTCTCCGCTGTTGCCGCAAACGGATGTGCCTCACCTTTCATTATCCCATACAGATAAAAACGCGTTTGTAGCAGGCAGCGCTTTATCAACCCGCTGAATTGCACACGATAGTGGCAACCGTTGCCGCTGGTGGCATTGATCATGACGAAGCCAATCCAGAAAGCCAGTAATGCGAATCCACACCAGGTGTGCACCTGCACCATCAGCGCTACCGGTCCGATAGAAAAATGGCCGAACAAACCGCTGAGCAGAAGCAGGATAAAAAGCAGCGCATTTCCCCAGTGCCAACGGCGGACAGCCAATGAGTAAAGATAGTCACGGTGCTCTTCTCCGGCTGCCGTTTTGGGCGCCAGCATTCGACGCAGCAGCGCATGTACCACCAGACCGGCAATCATCAACAGAATGACTACGCCTGCATAAATGAGCCACAGCGGCCAGTAGTCTGGCGCATAGTTAAGCTCAGCTCCCCAGATAGAATTCATACTTTTCCCTCCTGATGAATCTCTTTACGCCGGAAAATACTCACCGCACCGCTGCGCGTATCCTGCTGACGGTAAACCTCTTTTTGATGAATCCAGTGCTGAATTTCAGGGTCATCACGGCGACCAAACTTCAGCGCATCCGTAGGGCATACGGAAACACAGGCAGGCGATTGTCCAGCGTCCAGACGGGTGTCTGCACAAAAGTTACATTTATCTGCAATTCCTGTTTGTGGGTTCAGGTAGCGCACATGGAACGGACAGGCGGCAACGCAATAATCACAGCCAATACAGCGGGACTTGTCCACCTGCACAATGCCGTTTTCGTCCCGAAACGAAGCGCCAGTCGGACAGACGCTGACACAAGGCGCATCTTCGCAGTGCTGGCAGGAGACGCGGACAAACTGGAAGTGAGACAGCACCTCAGGTTCGTTTTCCGGTGAGCGGATCTGCACCTGCAGCCGGCTAAAACCTTCTGGCACGTCATTCAGAACTTTGCAGGCAACCGTGCACGCCTGACAACCAATACAGCGTTTCTCGTCATGCAGCATGACATACGGATTTGTTGACTGATTCATGATGTTCTCCTTTCTCATGCCCGACGAAGCGTAACGCCAGCGGTGTGGACCACCGTGCCGGATACCGGACTGGTCACATGTGGAAGCAAGTTTCCACAGTGGATCCCATGCGTTGTCGCTGCGGTTTTGGCTCCCGCCTTGGCGCCGAATCCCATATAGACGAACAGCGTATCGGGTCGAATACCGGCAGTGACCAACGCTTTGCCTTTCTCCTTACCCGTCGCATTTTCAAGCCAGATGTCATCACCGCTTTTAATCCCTTTTTCTCCAGCCGTTTTCGGGTGGATCCACACCGCGTTATCCCACATCAACTCGCTGAGCAATGGGACATATTGCGTCGCGCCATTGGTGTGAACTGCGACTTTGCCTTGAATGAAATAGAGTTCATTGTCGGCCTTGAGCGCAAAATTGCGTGCACGCGGAATACCATAGCCCGGCAGGAGTGTCTCCAGTTCTTCGGAATAGAGTTCGATCTTTCCGGATGGGGATTTGAAGCGCAGTTGTTCGCCATACGTACCGTCATTGTCAGCGGCCACTGCTCCCGGATACTGCGCAGTAAACTGGCGTACCGATTCAGGCTCACGGAGTAACAGCGGTACGCCCCACTCCCGATAACCCTTCTGGCGCAGTTCAGCAGATAACGCATGGTCACCATTGAGCTGATACAGCTGGCGTACTTGCATATCTTGCCACGGATAGAACTGCCCAAGCCCCAGTTGCTCGCCCAGCTCTTTCCAGATTTGCCAGCTTGGGCGCGCATCACCAATAGGCTCAACGACCTGCTGGCGCAGCGCATAGGCTGGATTCAGCCCCGACATATCAGAGACTTCTTCATCGCGTTCGAGATAGGTGCATTCAGGTAACAGGTAATCGGCATAGGCCGCGCTTTCACTTAAATAGACATCGCAGCTCACCACCAGATCCAACTGCTCAACGGTTTTGACCAGATCCGGCCGACAGGTCACAGTTTGAAAAGGATTATGCCGGGACATAATCCATCCTTTCACCGGATAAGGCGTCTGGTTTAACACAGCATCGATAATGCTCTGCACCACCCCGCCGCCCGCAGCGATGTATTTGAATTGCGGCGCGACCAGGTCAATACGCTGCGCCGTTGGCTTAGGGAGTTTAGCATCCGGTTTCGCCAGCACCGGAGCCACCTTCTCTCCCGCCAGCTTATTGTAGGTTGCAGCCGCTTTTTTCTGGTACATGCCGCCTTCGCGCTCAATATTTCCCAGCAGCACGTTGAGGGTGAAAATCATGCGCCGCATGTCAATCTCTTCCTGCGAAAAAGTCGCACGGTGGCCGGGGCTGACAATCGCATGGGGGGCGCAGGCCGCCATTTCACGAGTCACCCGGGTAATGACATCCGCAGGTACGTCGGCCAAATTTTGTGCCCATTCCGGCGTGGCCTCTTGTACCGCCTCTGCCAGTTGGTCAAAACCTGTTGTGTAGCGTTCAACGAATCCCGCGTCATACAATTTTTCAGTAATCATGACGTGGCACATCGCCATCAGCACCGGTAAGTCTCCCCCCGGTTTAATCGCATGCCATTCATCCGCCTTACTGGAAAATACCGACAGTCGGGGGTCGAAGCTGACCATCTTCGCGCCTTTCTCTTGTGCGGTCATCAGTTCATGAGTATCGGCAACCTCAATTCCTTCATAGAGGTTATGTCCAAAAGAGACCATATAGCGGGTGTTGGCGATATCCATTGCTAAATCCCCACCCATCATTACTTTGGCGGCTATGGCTTTACCTGCTGGACAAGTTGAAGCGTGCGTGAAGGTATTTGGTGAGCCAAAAGCCGTCGCCAAATGAAATAAATGGCCGGAAAGCGAACCGGATTTAGAGGAGAAGACAACGCCCTGCGGCCCGTATTGATTTTTTATTGCCGTCATCTTTTCGGCAATTTCTTGATACGCCTGTTGCCAGCTAATGACCTGCCATTCGCCACTGCCACGCGGCCCGGTGCGTTTCATCGGTTTCACAATCCGGTGCGGGTCGTTTACCAGGCTAACACCGCTGCCCCCGCGAGCACAAACGCGCGTGCCTTGCTGAGGGGCATTAGGGTTTCCCTGGATAAAAACTGTTTTATTATTAATCACCTGAGCCTGAATTGGACAGCGAAAGGAACACATTTCACACAGACTTGGCGTCAGGGATGTTTTCCCTTTAATACTCTCTGGCGAATTTCGCGCCAGTGCGCCAGGTGGGAAACTGCCTATTGCACAGGCCGAGCAGCCAATACCCACGCCCCGCAAAAAATTACGCCGACTAATGCTCATATAACCTCCTGTTATTAGATATATCCAATGATTATATGGCCTTTAAATTATTAATTTTTAACCTTACTCACATTTCATTACAATGAAACCCCGTTAACTGGCAAGAATAAAACCCATTGTTTATAAAAGAGTTTTAAAGTTTCCAGAATGCGCTGACAAACGTAAAAATAACAATAATGGTTCTCAGTTAGTTTATTTATAAACTCAGAAGATAACGTTTTCTTATTTCATGAAATATCTTTAAAACTCCAAATCTATTAATTCGTTTTATTTTAATCACGTTCACCGCAATTTTATTGCGGCCACCGCCGAGTATTGATAATCCCGTTGCTGATTACCGCGCTATTTTTTGGTATTCTTAGATAAGCGCTAAATTGATCCCGGACATAACTGAACAATGAATGACGGCAAGCAGCAACCTGGTTTTCTCTTCCACGATTACGAGACCTTTGGTACCCATCCGGCACTGGACAGACCCGCGCAGTTTGCGGCCATCCGCACAGATAGCGATTTCAACATCATTGGCGATCCCGAAGTCTTTTACTGCAAGCCCGCCGACGACTATCTGCCACAACCAGAAGCGGTACTGATAACCGGCATTACGCCGCAAGAAGCACGTGATAAGGGTGAGAATGAAGCCGCTTTTGCTGCCCGCATCCATGCGCTGTTTACCGTGCCGAAAACGTGTATCCTCGGCTATAACAATGTGCGCTTCGATGATGAAGTGACACGTAATATCCTGTATCGCAATTTTTATGATCCCTACGCCTGGAGCTGGCAGAACGACAATTCTCGCTGGGATTTGCTGGATGTGATGCGCGCCTGCTATGCGCTACGACCGGAAGGGATCAACTGGCCTGAAAACGACGACGGTCTACCCAGTTTCCGTCTTGAGCATCTGACCCGCGCCAACGGCATTGAGCATGCTAATGCTCACGATGCGATGGCAGACGTGTATGCCACCATTGCAATGGCGCAACTCGTAAAGTCACGTCAGCCGCGTCTGTTTGACTATCTCTACAGTCACCGCAATAAACACAAGCTGGCTGCGTTGATTGATGTCCCGCAAATGAAGCCCTTAGTGCATGTATCTGGGATGTTCGGTGCATGGCGAGGTAACACCAGTTGGGTTGCCCCGCTCGCCTGGCATCCGGATAATCGTAATGCGGTTATTATGGTCGACTTAGCCGGTAATATTTCTCCCTTGCTTGAACTGGATAGCGACACCCTGCGCGAGCGTCTTTACACCGCCAAAGCCGATCTGGGAGATAACGCCGCGGTGCCAATTAAACTGGTGCATATCAACAAATGCCCGGTTCTGGCACAGGCTAATACGTTACGTCCGGAAGATGCCGAACGTCTCGGTATTAACCGCCAGAATTGTCTGGATAATCTTAAAGTCCTGCGTGAAAACCCGCAGGTACGCGATAAAGTGGTGGCTATTTTTGCCGAAGCAGAGCCCTTTGCGCCATCGGACAACGTAGATGCGCAGTTATACAACGGTTTTTTCAGCGATGCTGACCGTGCCGCAATGAAGATCGTTCTGGAAACCGAACCTCGCAATTTACCCGCACTGGACATCACTTTCGTCGATAAGCGCATTGAAAAACTGCTGTTTAATTATCGCGCACGCAATTTCCCTGGAACACTGGATGAGGGAGAGCAGCAACGCTGGCTGGATCATCGTCGTCAGGTATTCACACCGGAGTTTTTGCAAAATTACGCGAATGAATTGCAGATGTTGAGTCAGCAATACGCTGACAACAAAGAGAAACTGATGCTACTGAAATCGCTCTGGCAGTATGCGCAAGAGATAGTTTGAAGATGAAATGCCCTCCGCCAGACGACGGAGGGATCGTGTTTACGCTTTCTGCACCGTAATACTCCAGGCGGCGTCACCCACCTGTTGATAATCAGTAATCACGTGCCCCTCTTCGGCAGCCCATTGCGGGATTGCCTCAGTTGCCTGGGTACAGTCAAACTCGATCACCAGTTCATCACCACTTGCCATTTCTGCCAGTGCCGCTTTTGCTTCAATCAGTGGAAACGGACAAACCTGCGTGACCACATCCAGTTTTTTAATTGCCATCATCAAATCCTTACGCTTAATTTGCCGCAGCAGCGGTTAGTTTTGCCTTACGCTGCGGTCTGATATACACAATCCATGACGCAGTCCAGACGCCGAGAATCATAAAGACCAGGCCAACCCATCCCTGCCAGGTCATCATCGCCGTCATAACCAGACCGTTGCCAATCGAACAACCACCCGCGATGCTGGCACCAAAGCCCATTAACAGACCGCCAAAACCGCTACGCAGCGTGGTGGGTGCGTCGGCTGCACGAACGCGAAATTCGCGACTGGCTTTCGCTGCAATAAATGAGCCGAGAAAAATGCCCAGCACCAGGAACACTCCCCAGTTAATAAACTTACTGTCGCCTGCGACAAGGAATTGCAAAATATTAGCGGTTGGTGACGTGATACCCAGGCCAAACATTCGTCCGGTTGCTTCGCTCAGCGGCCATGCCAACAGCGCAATCAGCCCGATCAGAACCGCAGTAACAAATGGATGCCAGCGCTTCTCAAATAAAATATGCGCAAGGCCGGTACGACGAGGCGGTAGCGTAGCGACTTTCAATTTTGGTTTTCTCAGCTCTTTCGCCACCACCCACAATGTAACCGCCAGCAGAATAGCGATCAGTGGCCATACGGACAGGTTCAACGTATCGGCAATGGAGTTATGCTCAGTACTGTAGGTTTTCAGCGCCTGATTCAGCCCACTCGCATGCGTAGAGCGCATCACCGCACTCATCACCATATAGGTAAATAGCGCAATCCAGCTACCGATAAGCCCCTCTCCTGCACGATACCAGGTTCCGGTAGCGCACCCGCCCGCATAAACAATTCCGATACCAAAAACATAACCACCAACAACGGTTCCCAGCCATGGGAAAGTGCCGGCATCATAGGAGAGCACACCCGCCTGGATCAACGCAAAGACACCCACGCTTTGCACAGAGATGGCTATCAGTAGCGCATAGAACATACGATTGTTTTTCGCAATGTACATATCGCGAAAGCCACCCGTCAGACAGAATCGCCCACGTTGCATGACAAAGCCAAGCAGCGCGCCACAGATGAGCCCGCTTAAGATCATTGAAAACATAAATTAATTAGCCAGAAGTATATTAGTCAGGAAATTATTCATGACTAACTGGTTCAGAACCAATAACCAAATTCTCTAATTTAGAACTAACGGTTATTAATACTGGCTGGATATAAAGCGCAGGAATAAAAAAACCGGAGAACATGTCTCCGGTTTTTCGATGTCAGATTAGATTATTACGCGATATCTTCATCGTACTGCGGTACCGGGTTGCGGAAACTCTTGGTCACACAAGCCAGGTAGATCAGGCCAATACCAGCCCAGATCAGTCCCAGAACCATAGAGCTCTCTTCCAGGTTCACCCACAGCGCACCCACGGTCAGCGCACCGCACATCGGCAGGAACAGATACTGGAAGTGGTCTTTCAGCGTCTTGTTACGCTTCTCACGGATCCAGAACTGGGAGATTACCGACAGGTTAACGAAGGTAAACGCCACCAGCGCACCAAAGTTAATCAGCGCCGTCGCCATTACCAGGTCGAAGTTGATTGCCAGCAGGGCAATCGCGCCAACCAGGATGATGTTCATGGACGGAGTACGCCATTTCGGGTGCACATAACCGAAGAAACTTTTCGGGAATACACCATCGCGCCCCATCACGTACATCAGACGCGCTACGCCTGCATGCGCCGCCATCCCGGATGCCAATACGGTAATGGTGGAGAAAATCAGCGCGCCGACCTGGAAGAACTTACCGGCTACGTACAGCATGATTTCAGGCTGTGAAGCATCCGGGTCCTTGAAGCGAGAGATATCCGGGAAGTACAGCTGCAACAGATAGGTGGAGACAATAAAGATCAGGCCACCAATCAGCGCGGTCAGGAAAATTGCACGCGGGATCACGCGCTCAGCATCCTTGGTCTCTTCAGAGAGGTTGCTGATACCGTCGAAACCAGTGAATGAGAAGCACAGGATAGTAGCACCCGTGATCATTGGAATCACGTGCGCGTCACCTGACCAGAACGGACGGCTGCTCACCAGCGTACCCGCACCTTCCCCTTCGAACACGCCATAAACGACCATGCCGAGGATCACCGCAATCAACACGACCTGCAACAGCACGATCACGGTGTTGAAGTTCGCGACAGATTTGAGGCTGCGCAGGTTAAAAGCAGTCATAAAGGCCACCAGTGCTACCACGAAAATCCATGACGGTATCGACGGCACCAGGGCTTCAAAATAGATTTTCGCCAACAGAATGTTGATCATCGGTGCGAACAGGTAGTCCAGCAGTGATGACCAACCCACCATAAAGCCAACGGTCGGGCTAATGGATTTCTGGGCGTAAGTGTAGGCAGAGCCTGCAGACGGATAGCGACGCACCAGTTTACCGTAGCTCAGTGCGGTAAAAAGGATGGCGATCAGTGCAAAGGCGTAAGCTGTCGGGACGTGACCATCGGTCATTCCTGATACGATACCGAATGTATCGAACAGCGTCATCGGCTGCATATAGGCAAGGCCCATCATGACAACCGGAACCAGCGTAAGCGTTTTACGTAATTCCACGCGAGAGGTGTTTGGAGTAGCGTTATGCGACATGGTTATCCTCCATTACGGCGGAAACCGTCGCGTAAGCAAAAAATTGCCCCATTTTTTGTTAATCCTCAGCGACAACAACTGTCGATTTTTAAGTAAGTATCTATCCGGTACGAAGCCCGGCCTCTTTTATGAATGATTGGTTTGATGCAAAAAAATAACCGACGCGTATTAAAACGTCGGTTAATCTCATTTTTTGCAAGCGGCGCATTGTGCCCTAAATTAGGGCGAAATGACAAGAGAATGAGAGCCTTGTCAAAAAATATTTTTTCCTAACCGATTGATTTATCGACAACCGTTTTTACATAGACACCCGCGATAGCACTATTTGCTAAAATTTCATCCCGCCACCATGCACTGGCTAATCCCGCGGTCTGCTCGTTCCAGCCAATCCACACGGGTTCAAACAGAATTTGCGCGACAACTTTCTTCTCAATCAGGGCCCCGCTGTCCAGAAATCGTTGTGCCAGATAGCGCGGAATATAACCACATCCCAGACCACTGATCTGCAGTTCCAGTTTGGTTTTGAAGTCAAAAACGGTGATGGCTTCCTGATCGTCAAGAAGCTGAGAAGCCGATATGTTCGCGGGATGCGCATTATCGCCGACCACAATGGCGCGATAACGTTTGATCGTTCTGCGGCTCAACGGTTCCGGCTCCTGCGCCAATGGATGATGGGGGGCAACAACAAAAGCCTGTTCAAGCACACCCAGGCGCGCAAATCCAAAGTCACTCGCTGTGGGTGGGTCACGCATGGCACCCACAATGATATCGGCCCGGCCCTGAATCAGGGCATCCCAGGAGCCGCCCAATACGCCATTGATAAATTTAAGACGCGTTACGCTGTGGTGTTGATAGAAAGATTCGATGAGCGGGGCAAGAAGCGAAAAGGGAAAGGTATCGTCTACGCCGATAACCAGTTCATTCTCCCAGCCTTCATGCAGTTTGATGGCCTGCTTTTCAAGTTCGCGCACGGTATGTAGTACCTCGCGTCCCTTTTCCAGCAGCATCTGTCCGGTTCGGGTAAATTTGGCCCGGTGTCCACTGCGATCCAACAACTGAATATTGAGATCGCTTTCCAGTTTGTGGACGGTATAACTCAGCGCTGACGGCGTCTTAAACAATTTTGCGGACGCCGCCGCGAAACTCCCCTCTTTCTCTAACGCATCAAGAATGATTAAAACATCCAGCAGTGGTTTCATACTCGCCCCCTGGCGGTATACAGCGACACTCTGCTGATCTGTCACTCCATCGGCATCACCAGCGGATCGGGATACTGGTACTCAAATCCAAGCTCATTACAAATTCGGTTGCCATCAATGACTTTACCTTTACCGTTATCCACTCCGTCCCGGAAATCCGGTGGTTCCATCCCCAACAGACGAGCCATCTGAGGGTAGAACACATTGCGCGCCGGATGCATAGGCGCACATATATTATAGATGTGTCCCCCTTTAGGCGCTTGCAGCAGCAACGTGATAGCAGAAACCACGTCATCCAGATGCACCAGATTGACGCCATGCTGGCCATCAGGTGCAGTTTTACCCGCAAAAAAGCGACCGGGATGTCTGCCCGGTCCCACCAGACCTGCCAGGCGCAGAATATCCACCGACGTTCCCGGCAAATTGTGCAGCCAGTCTTCGAGTTCTTTCAGGACTCGACCACTTGCCGTGACCGGATTGCGTGGTGTGCCCTCTTTCACTGTCCCCTGCACATCACCATAAACCGAGGTAGAGCTGGTAAAAATAATCCGTGGAATACGATACGCCAGCGCACTGTCGACCAGTTCCTGCATTGCCTGTAAATAAAACGTCTCACCCGGGCCACTACGGCGTGCAGGCAGGGTAATGACCAGCGCATCCGCATCCATTAGCGCATCGAGATCGTCAGGTTCACAGACCAGTTCAGGCTCCAGGCGTAGCAAGTAGCTTTCAATACCGCTCATTCGGGCCGCTTCCACCCCATCCAATGTGGTTTTGCTGCCGGTTACCTGCCAGCCCCTGGCCGCCAGAGACATGGCTAACGGCATGCCTAACCAACCTAATCCGACAATTGCGACCTTTTTCATGCCTTTTCTCCTGACTTTTGGCCTATAACCCAAGGCTACGCCAGCCCACGGTGGCTGACAATTCATAGTATCAATATGAAATGAATTAATGATCAAAAAAAGCCCTTGCTTTCCGTGGCTAAAGTGGTTTAGGTTAAAAGACATCAAATGAATAAGCATTCATCGAGAAAATTTATGACACGCGCTCAATTTAATCACCATCATCACCATCATCCTGACTAGTCTTTCAGGCGATGTGTGCTGGGAGACATTTAAATCTTCCAGCGGTGCATGAGCGTATGAGAAAGCCCCCGGAAGATTTCCTCCGGGGGCTTTTTTTTTGTGCGTGACCCAAACCGATTCAGACAGGATAACGAGGAATAGAGAATGTTAGACAACACCCGCTTACGCATAGCTATGCAGAAGTCAGGCCGTTTAAGCGATGACTCACGCGAATTGCTGGCCCGCTGTGGTATTAAAATTAATCTTCACACCCAGCGCCTGATTGCGATGGCAGAGAATATGCCTATTGATATTCTCCGCGTACGCGATGACGATATCCCGGGTCTGGTCATGGATGGCGTCGTTGATCTCGGCATCATCGGCGAAAACGTGCTGGAAGAAGAACTGCTCAACCGCCGGGCACAGGGTGAAGATCCTCGTTACTTTACGTTACGTCGTCTGGACTTCGGCGGCTGTCGTCTTTCGTTGGCGACCCCGGTTGACGAAGCCTGGGACGGTCCGTCTGCACTGAACGGCAAACGTATCGCCACCTCTTATCCGCACCTGCTCAAACGTTATCTCGACCAGAAAGGGGTTTCGTTCAAATCCTGTTTGTTAAATGGGTCTGTCGAAGTTGCTCCCCGTGCGGGACTTGCAGATGCAATCTGCGATCTGGTCTCCACCGGTGCAACGCTTGAAGCCAACGGCCTGCGTGAAGTGGAAGTCATTTACCGTTCCAAAGCCTGCCTGATTCAGCGTGACGGAGAAATGCCGGCAGCTAAACAACAACTGATTGATAAGCTGCTGACCCGTATTCAGGGGGTTATTCAGGCTCGCGAATCTAAATACATCATGATGCACGCGCCAAGTGAACGTCTGGACGACGTTATCGCCTTGCTGCCAGGCGCTGAACGCCCAACGATTTTGCCACTGGCCGGCGATCAGCAGCGCGTGGCAATGCACATGGTTAGCAGCGAAACCCTGTTCTGGGAAACGATGGAAAAACTGAAAGCGCTTGGCGCCAGCTCCATCCTGGTGCTGCCTATTGAGAAGATGATGGAGTAATTCCACTTATGCTGCCCGGTGGCGCTTCGCTTGCCGGGCCTACAAGACCCGTAGGCCGGATAAACAACGAGCCATCCGGCAAAAAAAGGAAGACGATTATGAGCTTTAATACCATCATCGACTGGAATAACTGTACTGAAGAGCAGCAAAGTGAATTACTGATGCGCCCGGCAATCTCGGCGTCAGAGAGCATCACCCGTACCGTGAGCGAAATTCTGCATAACGTAAAGTCGCGCGGTGACGCAGCGCTACGTGAATACAGCGCAAAGTTTGATAAAACTAACGTGAGTGCGCTGAAAGTCAGTGCTGAAGAGATTGCCGCCGCTGGCGCACGTCTTGGCGATGACCTTAAACAGGCCATGGCAGTCGCCGTGAAAAACATCGAGACGTTTCATAACGCGCAACAACTGCCGGTCGTCGATATTGAAACGCAGCCCGGTGTACGCTGCCAACAGGTTACCCGCCCGGTAAATTCTGTTGGACTGTACATTCCCGGGGGCTCCGCGCCGCTCTTCTCAACGGTGTTAATGCTCGCCACCCCGGCCCGCATTGCAGGCTGTAAAAAAGTGGTGTTGTGTTCTCCCCCACCTATCGCCGATGAAATTCTGTATGCCGCGCAGCTCTGCGGCGTACAGGACGTGTTTAACGTTGGGGGCGCACAAGCGATTGCCGCGCTGGCATTTGGCAGCGAATCCGTGCCGAAAGTGGACAAAATTTTCGGCCCCGGTAATGCCTTTGTGACCGAAGCCAAGCGTCAGGTTAGTCAGCGTCTGGACGGTGCTGCCATCGATATGCCAGCAGGTCCGTCTGAAGTACTGGTGATTGCCGACAGCGGCGCCACGCCGGATTTCGTTGCCTCTGACTTACTCTCACAGGCCGAACACGGCCCCGATTCCCAAGTGATCCTGCTGACGCCGGATGCCGGTATGGCCAGCCAGGTTGCTGAAGCAGTCGAGCGCCAGCTTGCCGCGCTGCCACGCGCTGAAACCGCGCGGCAGGCGTTAAGCGCCAGCCGTCTGATTGTCACCCGCTCCCTTGCGCAATGCGTAGCGATTTCTAATGCGTACGGCCCGGAGCACCTGATCATTCAGACCCGCAATGCTCGCGAACTGGTCGATGACATCACCAGTGCGGGCTCTGTCTTTCTCGGTGACTGGTCACCGGAATCTGCCGGTGACTATGCCTCCGGGACTAACCACGTGCTGCCTACCTACGGCTATACCGCAACCTGCTCAAGTCTTGGATTGGCCGATTTCCAGAAGCGGATGACCGTACAGGAATTATCGCCGCAAGGTTTCTCTGCCCTGGCCGCAACCATCGAAACGCTGGCCGCTGCAGAACGACTGACAGCCCACAAAAATGCCGTTACCCTGCGCGTTAACGCCCTGAAGGAGCAAGCATGAGCACTGACAACATTCTCAGCGTTACTGATTTAGCCCGTAAAAATGTCCGTGAGCTAACACCGTATCAGTCAGCCCGCCGTCTGGGCGGAAATGGCGACGTCTGGCTCAATGCCAATGAGTTCCCCACCGCCGTTGAATTCCAACTGACTCAGCAAACACTGAACCGTTATCCGGAGTGCCAGCCGAAGGCAGTGATCGAGAACTACGCGCAGTATGCAGGCGTTAAGCCAGAGCAGGTACTGGTCAGCCGCGGTGCTGATGAAGGTATCGAGTTGCTGGTACGTGCTTTTTGCGAGCCGGGTAAAGATGCGATTCTCTACTGCCCGCCAACCTATGGCATGTATAGCGTCAGTGCTGAAACCATTGGCGTTGAATGTCGCACCGTACCAACTCTTGCCGACTGGCAACTGGATTTACAGGGTATCGCTGACAAGCTTGATGGCGTGAAAGTGGTTTACGTATGCAGTCCCAATAACCCGACTGGCCAGTTAATTAACCCGCAGGATCTGCGTTCACTGCTCGACATGACGCAGGGCAAAGCCATCGTGGTCGCCGACGAAGCGTACATCGAGTTTTGCCCGCAGGCCACACTGGCGGGCTGGTTATCGGAGTACCCAAACCTGGTGATACTGCGCACCCTGTCTAAGGCGTTTGCCCTTGCCGGTTTGCGCTGCGGATTTACGCTAGCTAATGAAGACGTTATCAACCTGTTGTTGAAAGTGATCGCGCCTTACCCGCTCTCTACACCGGTGGCAGATATCGCCGCTCAGGCGCTAACGCCGCAAGGCATTTCCGCTATGCGCGAGCGCGTGGCGCAGATTCTGCAAGAGCGTCAGTACCTGGTTGATAACCTGAAAACCATCCGCTGTGTCGAACAAGTTTTCGACTCTGAAACCAACTATGTTCTGGCGCGCTTCACCGCATCAAGCAGCGTATTTAAATCTTTGTGGGATCAGGGCATTATCTTACGAGACCAGAACAAACAACCTTCATTGAGCGGCTGCCTGCGTATTACTGTCGGAACCCGTGAAGAGAGCCAGCGCGTCATTGACGCCTTACGTGCGGAGCAAGTATGAGCCAGAAGTATCTTTTTATTGACCGTGATGGAACCCTGATTTCCGAGCCGCCCAGTGACTTTCAGGTTGATCGCTTCGACAAGCTTGCCTTTGAGCCGGAGGTGGTCCCGGTCTTGCTAAAACTGCAAAAAGCAGGTTTTAAGCTGGTGATGATCACCAACCAGGATGGACTGGGAACACAGAGCTTCCCGCAGGCGGATTTTGACGGTCCGCACAACCTGATGATGCAAATTTTCACTTCACAGGGCGTTATATTTGATGAAGTACTGATCTGCCCGCACCTGCCGGCAGACGCGTGTGATTGTCGTAAACCCAAAGTGAAGCTGGTCGAGCAATACCTGATTGAACAGGTGCTGGATACCGAGAACAGCTACGTGATCGGCGATCGCGCAACCGACATTCAACTGGCGGAAAACATGGGCATCACCGGGTTACGCTATCACCGCGACACGCTGAACTGGGCGATGATCGGCGAGCAGCTAACCAAACGGGATCGCTACGCCCACGTTGAACGTAATACAAAAGAAACGCAGATTGACGTTAAAGTCTGGCTGGACCGCGAAGGCCGCAGCAAAATTAATACCGGCGTCGGCTTCTTTGACCACATGCTGGATCAAATCTCGACCCACGGTGGTTTTCGCATGGAGATAGCCGTCAAAGGCGATCTGTATATTGACGATCACCACACCGTTGAGGATACCGGGCTGGCTCTGGGCGAAGCCTTAAAACTGGCGTTGGGCGATAAACGAGGCATCAACCGTTTTGGTTTTGTGCTGCCGATGGACGAGTGCCTCGCACGCTGCGCCCTGGATATCTCCGGACGTCCACATCTGGAGTACCGGGCTGAGTTTACCTATCAGCGCGTCGGCGATCTGAGTACGGAGATGATCGAACACTTCTTCCGTTCGCTCTCTTACACCATGGGTGTCACGTTACACCTTAAAACCAAAGGTAAAAATGACCACCACCGCGTGGAAAGTCTGTTCAAAGCCTTTGGCCGCACGCTGCGCCAGGCTATTCGCGTAGAAGGCGACACGCTTCCTTCTTCAAAAGGAGTGCTGTGATGAACGTGGTGATCCTCGACACCGGCTGTGCCAACCTGAACTCGGTGAAATCCGCCGTCGCACGCCACGGCCATGATCCGGTGGTTAGCCGCGATGCGGATGTTGTGCTGCGTGCCGATAAACTGTTTCTGCCTGGTGTGGGTACCGCACAGGCGGCAATGGATCAGCTACACGAGCGTGAGCTGATTGAACTGATTAAAGCCTGCACACAACCTGTACTGGGGATTTGCTTAGGTATGCAGCTGCTTGGTTGGCGCAGTGAAGAAAGCAACGGTGTCTCCCTGCTGGGGATTATTGATCAAGACGTACCCAAAATGACCGATTTTGGTCTGCCGTTGCCGCATATGGGCTGGAACCGTGTCTATCCACAGGCCGGAAACCGCCTTTTCCAGGGTATTGAGGATGGGGCGTATTTCTATTTTGTACACAGCTACGCGATGCCGGTGAACCCATGGACTATTGCGCAATGCAACTACGGTGAGCCCTTCACCGCAGCGATACAAAAGGATAATTTCTTTGGCGTGCAGTTCCACCCGGAGCGTTCAGGTGCCGCTGGCGCGAAGTTGCTGAAAAACTTTCTGGAGATGTAATGATTATTCCGGCATTAGATTTAATCGACGGCACGGTTGTGCGTCTTCATCAGGGCGATTACGCAACGCAGCGTGATTACGGTACCGATCCCTTGCCCCGTTTACAAAGCTATGCCGCACAAGGCGCAAAGGTGCTGCACCTGGTGGACCTGACCGGTGCAAAAGATCCGCAGAAACGGCAAATACCGCTGATTAAAACACTGGTGGCTGGCGTAAACGTACCGGTGCAGGTAGGGGGTGGCGTACGTACTGAAGAAGACGTCGCCGCTTTGCTGGATGCGGGCGTTGCACGTGTGGTTGTCGGCTCGACGGCGGTAAAATCGCCCGAACGTGTTAAAACCTGGTTCACGCGTTTCGGCGCTGATGCGCTGGTGCTGGCTCTGGATGTGCGGATTGACGAGCTCGGGAATAAACAGGTTGCGGTCAGCGGCTGGCAGGAAGACTCCGGCGTTTCACTGGAAGAACTGGTTGAGGCCTATTTACCCGTTGGGCTGAAGCATGTGCTGTGCACCGATATCTCTCGCGACGGCACGCTGGCTGGCTCAAACGTTGCACTGTACGAAGAAGTGTGTGCGAAATATCCCCAGGTGGCATTTCAGTCATCCGGCGGGATTGGTGGAATTGAAGATGTCGCCGCCCTGCGCGGAACCGGCGTTGGCGGCGTCATTGTGGGTCGTGCTTTGCTGGAAGGTAAATTCACCGTTGAGGAGGCCATCCAATGCTGGCAAAACGCATAATCCCTTGCCTTGATGTTCGTGACGGGCAGGTTGTCAAAGGTGTTCAGTTCCGCAATCACGAGATTATTGGCGATATCGTTCCGCTGGCAAAACGCTATGCCGATGAAGGCGCAGATGAGCTGGTTTTTTACGATATCACCGCATCGAGCGATGGTCGCGTGGTGGACAAAAGCTGGGTATCACGCGTAGCAGAAGTAATCGACATTCCGTTCTGTGTCGCCGGTGGAATTAAATCCCCCGAGGATGCCGCAAAGATACTGTCTTTCGGCGCAGATAAAATTTCTATCAACTCCCCTGCTCTGGCTGACCCAACGTTGATCACCCGCCTGGCGGATCGCTTTGGCGTGCAATGCATCGTGGTGGGTATCGACACCTGGCATGATGCACAAACCGGGAAGTATCACGTCAATCAGTACACCGGAGATGAAAACCGTACGCGCGTTACACAGTGGGAAACGATCGACTGGGTAACAGAGGTGCAAAAACTGGGCGCGGGTGAAATCGTTCTTAATATGATGAATCAGGACGGCGTGCGTAACGGCTACGATCTTGAGCAATTGAAAAAAGTGCGCGAAGTTTGCCATGTTCCACTGATCGCTTCTGGCGGTGCCGGAACGATGGAGCACTTCCTCGAAGCCTTCAGGGATGCGGATGTCGATGGCGCGCTTGCCGCCTCGGTCTTCCACAAGCAAATTATCAATATTGGCGAATTAAAAGCGTACCTGGCAACACAGGGCGTGGAGATCAGGATATGTTAACCAAGCAACAATGCCGCAAGCTGGACTGGGAAAAAACCGATGGGATGATGCCAGTCGTCGTGCAGCATGCGATTTCCGGTGAAGTGCTGATGCTCGGGTATATGAACCCGGAAGCGCTGGATAAAACGATCGAAAGCGGGAAAGTGACCTTTTTCTCGCGTACTAAACAGCGCCTGTGGACCAAAGGTGAAACCTCTGGCAATTTTCTTAATGTCGTCAGCATTTCTGCTGATTGCGACAACGACACCCTGCTGGCGCTGGTTAACCCGATTGGGCCAACCTGTCACAAAGGCACCAGCAGCTGTTTTGGTGAGTCCAGCCACCAATGGCTGTTCCTGTATCAACTGGAGCAACTGCTGGCTGAGCGCAAAACGGCAGATCCCGCCAGCTCCTATACCGCAAAATTGTACGCCAGCGGTACGAAGCGAATTGCCCAGAAAGTTGGAGAAGAAGGTGTTGAAACAGCACTGGCCGCGACCGTGCATGACCGTTTCGAGTTGACCAATGAGGCATCGGACCTGATGTATCACCTGCTGGTTCTGCTGCAGGACCAGGATCTCGATCTGACGACGGTGATTGAGAATTTACGCAAACGTCATCAGTAATAGAACGATACCGGCATGATGCCGGTATCATTATTTAGCAAAACCTTTAATCGTTACCGAATAAATCGCGGGTATACACTTTATCAGCGACATCCAGCAGTTCTTCTGCCATGCGGTTAGAGATAATCACATCGGCCTCACTTTTGAATTTAGCCAAATCACGTTCAACCCGTGAATGGAAAAAACTCTCTTCTGCTATTACCGGTTCATAAATAATGATCGGGATACCTTTCGCTTTAATGCGCTTCATAATACCCTGAATAGACGATGCTCTGAAATTATCCGAGCCGCTTTTCATAATCAGGCGATAGATACCGACAACTTTGGGTTTACGCGAAAGAATAGCATCAGCAATAAAATCTTTTCGTGTGCGGTTAGCATCAACGATGGCTGAAATAATATTATTAGGTACAGATTGATAGTTGGCGAGTAATTGCTTTGTGTCTTTTGGCAGACAGTATCCACCATAACCGAATGAAGGGTTGTTGTAATGGTTACCAATGCGCGGGTCCAGACAAACCCCTTCGATGATCTGTCGTGCATTAAGCCCCAAGCTTTCTGCATAGCTATCAAGTTCGTTAAAATAGGCAACACGCATTGCCAGATAGGTGTTTGCAAAAAGCTTAATAGCTTCAGCTTCAGTAGAATCAGTGAACAGCACCGGGATATCCTGCTTTATTGCCCCTTCCTGCAACAAGGCAGCAAAACGCTCTGCACGAGCAGACCGTTCACCGATAACAATTCGTGATGGGTATAAGTTATCATACAGCGCCTTTCCTTCGCGCAGGAACTCAGGAGAAAAGATAATATTATCCGAGTTAAACTTCTGTCGCATAGTCTGAGTAAAACCAACGGGCACCGTTGATTTAATCACCATGAGTGCATCAGGATTTATTGCAATCACATCGCTGATAACTGATTCAACGCTGGAGGTATCAAAATAGTTTGTTTTCGGGTCGTAATCTGTCGGTGTTGCAATAATAACAAAATCTGCATTCTGGTAGGCGTCGTACTTGTCCAACGTGGCGTTGAAATTTATCTCACTTGATTGTAGATACTGTTCAATTTCTTTATCGACTATCGGAGATATCCGATTATTTAGCATCTCGACACGTGAAGGGACAATGTCCAGAGCAATGACCTGATGATGTTGGGCGATAAGAAGACCATTTGACAGGCCAACATATCCGGTACCAGAAATGGTAATTTTCATTTCATGCTCTCAGTATTAACTTAATATTTAATCATGATGTCGTACATCCTGATAAGAGAATAATGTTTTAACGTTTTGTCGAATATTGTGTCAACGAAGGTTAAAACAATTCAGATTTTCTTGATCAGGGTACGCCAGAAATATTAAGTAAAGATTAAGCAATCAACGTAAATCAATCAGATTTAAGATAAAAAAAAGCCCGGTTAGAGAACCGGGCCAGTGACTATCAGAAGACTTATTCCATCCATTCGGTATGGAAAACACCTTCTTTATCAGTACGTTTGTAGGTATGCGCACCGAAGTAATCACGCTGTGCCTGAATCAGGTTAGCGGGCAATACTTCTGCACGATAGCTGTCGTAATAAGCGACAGCAGCAGAGAATGTCGGAACCGGGATACCATTCTGCACGGCATACGCTACGACATCACGCAGTGCCTGTTGGTATTCATCGGCAATGTTCTTGAAGTACGGATCGAGCAGCAGGTTCGCTATACCCGGATTTTTAGCGTAGGCATCGGTGATTTTCTGCAGGAACTGCGCACGAATAATACAGCCCGCACGGAAGATTTTTGCAATCTCGCCGTAATTCAGATCCCAGTTATGCTCGTCGGACGCGGCACGCAGTTGTGAGAAGCCCTGAGCATAAGAAACGATCTTACCGAGGTACAGTGCACGACGTACTTTCTCAATAAATTCTGCTTTATCACCCGCAAGCTGAGCTTTAGGTCCTGACAGGACTTTAGAGGCAGCGACACGCTGATCTTTCAGCGAAGAGATATAGCGAGCAAACACTGATTCAGTGATCAGAGACAGCGGTTCACCAAGATCCAGAGAACTTTGGCTGGTCCATTTACCGGTACCTTTGTTTGCCGCTTCATCCAGAATGAAATCCACCAAATATTTACCATCTTCGTCTTTTTTGGTGAAGATATCTTTGGTGATGTCGATCAGATAGCTGCTCAGTTCACCGTTATTCCACTCGGTAAAGGTGCTGGCCAGTTCTTCGTTGCTCAGGTTCAAACCACCTTTCAACAATGAATAGGCTTCGGCAATCAGCTGCATGTCACCGTATTCAATGCCGTTGTGCACCATCTTCACGTAGTGACCTGCACCGTCGGCACCAATATACGTCACACACGGCTCACCATCTTCAGCAACCGCTGCGATTTTGGTCAGGATTGGCGCGACCAGTTCATAAGCTTCTTTCTGGCCACCCGGCATGATGGATGGGCCTTTCAGCGCACCTTCTTCACCACCAGATACGCCGGTTCCGATGAAGTTAAAACCTTCAGCGGAGAGCTCACGGTTACGACGGATAGTGTCCTGGAAGAACGTATTACCGCCATCAATGATGATGTCACCTTTATCCAGATAAGGTTTCAGGGAGTCGATAGCTGCATCAGTGCCAGCACCCGCTTTCACCATTAACAGGATACGACGAGGTGTTTCAAGCGATTCAACAAACTCTTTTACCGTATAGTAAGGAACCAGTTTTTTCCCCGGATTCTCGGCGATAACCTCTTCCGTTTTTTCACGTGAGCGGTTGAAAACGGACACGGTGTAACCACGGCTTTCGATGTTGAGCGCCAGGTTGCGCCCCATCACAGCCATACCAACGACGCCGATTTGTTGCTTAGACATTATGTACTCCTGTCAGGTGTGAGTATCACGAGTTAATTTTCTCGAACTCTTGATGAAAGTATATTAACTCAAATGTAGCATTGTTCAGTAAACTGTCACAGCCCCATATTTACCTCAGTATGTCTCTTATATAAGAGCTACTTGCCAGGAATGAATTGGGGAATTGTTGGAGTTAACATATGTATTCAATTTTGCCATCCTGGAATATATTATTCTTTCTCGGGCGTTTTCAAGCATTCAATTTCCAGCTGGAGTATCTTCATCAACTTAGCATTTACTATGCTCGAATCAAATTTTTGTTGGGCAATTTGATAACTTGCATTTCCCATCTGGGGAATCAACTCAGGGTTATATAAAAAGCAAAGCATTTTTTCAGCCAATGCTACTGGTGACCGAGGCTCAATTAAAAAACCATTAACACCATCAACAACGGTCTCCCGACACCCGGGTACGTCGCTGGTTATTACAGCACGTCCCATGGCCATCGCTTCCTGAGTACTGCGAGGAAAACCCTCACGCCATGAAGGCAAAACAAAAACACTCGCTTTAGCGAGCCAATCCTGAACATTATCCACATGACCAGGTAACTCAATGATGTTATTACTTTTTAATTCGTTGAGCCTCTCTATCGTGAGGCTACCAGGATTATGCAGATCAAGACTTCCCAGCATACAAAATTGTGTTTGTGGAAACTGATGTTTGACTATCCTTGCTGCTTCTATAAATTCGTAGACACCTTTTTCTTGTAAAAATCTGGCAACAAATATAAAAGAGACTGGATCAACTGGCGGAGGACAATACGGATAGTCCGACATATTTAAACCAATGCCGCCTAATACATGAACGTCTTTAACATAAATATTTTCATTTACTAAAAGATCTCTTTTATCATCGACATTCAATAACACTAAGCTATCAATATGTTTAAAACTAATTTTGTATAACGAAACAAGTAATTTCTTTAGTAATTTTTTGCGTACAGAGACATGCCCTCCAGAATTGGTAAAAAAGAAACCAAGACCTTCAAGCATTGCATAACGCTTCTGTATTTTTGCAAACTTTGCTGCCAGTGTACCAAAAATGGCTGGCTTTGAAAAATATGAAAACACTAAATCCAAATTTAATGATTTCAGAGTTTTATATAACTTGTAAGTATTAACAACATCGGTAAATGGATTTAAACCAGTACGACTAAAAGAATAACAAACAGGAATAGCGCCAAATGATTTTACTTTTTCTTTAGTGCTATTATCATAGTCAATTGCAAATGCATAGACCACATGCCCATTCTTACACAATGAATTAATCAGTTCTTTTCTGAATTGGATTAGACTTTCTGCTGTAGTACCGATTAATGCTATTTTCATAGTCAAGTTCTAAACTCTATTTCTGCATGTACTTTCAGATAATATCCCATCAGGAAATTATTTCCTGTTAGAATTTTACAAACAACACTATCCTATATGTAATAGTTATTTATTGTAATGACCTAAAAGACTGGTTTTATCAAAATAACAACGAGATAATCGTCGCAACTCACTCAGGAGGACAATAGTAATCAAATTAAAACGGGGGTAATATAAGACACAGTTTCATGATTTTAGATCTATCATGCCTTATAACCATTAGGATTTTTCTTTTGCCAGTTCCATGTATGATACATCATATCATCAATGTTAAATCTAGCTTTCCAGTTTAATATTTTCTCTGCTTTTGAAACATCAGCCCATGAAGCTGCGATGTCGCCAGGTCTCCTGGCTACAATCTCATAATTTATTTTTAGGTTACTTGCTTTTTCAAATGCTTTAATGACTTGTAAAACTGATACACCTTGTCCAGTTCCAAGATTGAATACTTCATATCCTTCAACATGATCAAGATGGCGTAATGCACTTACGTGTCCAGCGGCAAGGTCTACAACATGGATAAAATCCCGAACTCCCGTACCATCTATTGTGTCATAATCACCGCCGTAGACGAACAATTTTTCTAGCTTACCAATTGCGACCTGCGAAATATACGGCACAAGATTATTTGGGATGCCATTAGGATCCTCACCAATCAAACCACTTGGATGTGCACCAGCGGGATTAAAATATCGTAACGCAATAATTTTTAATTTATTATTTGATTTTGCATAATCTGATAATATCTCCTCTAGCACCACCTTTGTCGTTCCATATGGACAAGATGCACTACCAACAGGAGAATCTTCCAGATTTGGTACTGGCGAACAATTTCCATAAACAGTTGCAGACGAGCTAAAGATAAACTTGTAAACGTTCGCTTCCTTCATCGCCTCAAGTAACGCAAGTGAACCGCTGACATTATTAATATAATACTCTAATGGTTTATCAACAGACTCGCCTACTGACTTCAGCCCCGCAAAATGAAGAACGGCCTCAATATTATAGCTCGTTAGGATTTTTTTGAGCTCATCTTTATCATTGATGTCTGCTTTGACGAATGGAATATTTTTTGCAACTAATAATTCAACGCGACGAAGCGATTCAATAGATGAATTGCTCAGATTGTCGAGCACCACAACTTCATACCCGCCCTCAATTAACTGTAAAACAGTATGTGAGCCAATATAACCTGTACCACCAGTCACGAGTAGAGTCATGCCATTTCCATAAGATGAATTTATTTTATTCTAACTGCAAATCTATTTGTTTAAATATGTACGTGTTCTTGTCAACTATTGTCAGAATAAACGAACCTACTTCAACACAATTACCTGCATGTTTTTTAAACATGCTACCGCCCTAGGCTCAACAGCTACCAATGCACTGCACACTTAAATTTTGGAGATCCTGAACAGCAGGATCTCCTCAATATTGTCGTATTAATTGTAGAAAGAAACAAGGAAAAAAGATGCGGTTAAACACCAATCGATACTTGTTGTTACTCATAAAAAAGCCAAGAGAAGCATCAACCAGCTAAGATATCACCCAGAATCGTCCATGCTTTTTAAAACAACTAAACCTAATTAATATCGACCAAGACAGCTAAACACCAAGCAATTTCTCGATGCTCTTACGGAACTTCGGTCCCTCTTTCAGGTTACGCAGCCCGTACTTCACAAATGCCTGCATATAACCCATTTTTTTACCGCAGTCGTAACTGTCGCCCGTCATCAACATGGCATCAACAGACTGTTTTTTCGCCATCTCAGCAATGGCATCCGTAAGCTGGATACGTCCCCATGCGCCAGGTTGCGTGCGCTCAATTTCCGCCCAAATATCAGCAGAAAGCACATAGCGCCCTACAGCCATCAGGTCTGAATCAAGGGTTTGCGGCTGATCGGGTTTTTCAATGAATTCAACGATGCGGCTGACTTTACCTTCGTTATCTAAAGGCTCTTTGGTCTGAATAACGGAATACTCGGAAAGATCGCCTGCCATACGTTTTGCCAGCACCTGACTACGCCCGGTCTCATTAAAGCGGGCCACCATTGCAGCCAGGTTGTAGCGCAGTGGATCCGCACTCGCCGTATCCAGCACGACGTCAGGTAACACCACCACAAAAGGGTTGTCGCCGATAATTGGGCGGGCACAAAGAATAGAGTGCCCCAGACCAAGCAATTGTGCCTGACGAACGTTCATGATAGTCACACCAGGAGGGCAGATGGACTGCACTTCAGCCAGTAACTGGCGCTTAACACGCTGTTCAAGCAGCGATTCAAGTTCATAAGAGGTGTCGAAGTGGTTCTCAACCGCGTTCTTAGACGCATGTGTTACAAGAACGATTTCTTTGATACCTGCAGCTACAATCTCGTCGACAATGTATTGAATCATCGGCTTATCAACGATCGGTAGCATCTCTTTTGGGATGGCCTTTGTGGCAGGCAACATGTGCATCCCGAGGCCCGCTACCGGAATAACTGCTTTTAAATTAATCATTAAGTCATTCACCTATTCAATAATTGCTGAATTATAGCTTTTTAGCTTGTTTTAGCCAGTATGAATTACATCACTCTGTTGGGACGCATGTTACGCCGCTTGCCGGCAGAATGCAGTAATCATATTCTTAGCCGGGTAGGTTTTTAGCCAGGAATGGTCGTAAAATTACCAGCCCGGTAATCGAAAATTCACTGCCGCGACATTCACGACCTGCTGGTTTACGCTGTCAATATCAACCGAGCTTTGTCCTGCTTCATTAACTGCATGAACGTTGGCCAGCGAGAGCAAGGTACCCTGTTTGGCCATAAACTTACCGCGGACATCTTTGCGCAGATCAAAGTGCATCTTTAGCGCTGGTCCTGTAGTGGATTGCTGCATTACCTTGATATTTCGCAAGAAAAGATGCTGAGGTTTGTTGTGCAGCTCCAGCGTCGCGCGCTTCATCTCAACGTTGGTAATGGCCACAAATGAAGTTGCATTCCCTGAGGAAATCTGAATACCACGTAATTTATAATCGAGATGTGTGTTATCCAGTTGAATATTATTTAACTTAAAGTTTTGTGGGATGGACAAATATCGTCCTTTGATCACACCGTAACCAATCAACATCCCTGCGCTATTTTTCATATTGATATTATCAATGACGAAATTATCACATCCATAAATAGCGACTGTAGCATTATCGATACCCGCTTTCTTGCTGAAATCCGGGGTGATATTCCGCGCAGTAATATTACGAATGATAAAATGTTTGCCGTTCTCGACATGGACTAACTGCCGACAATCCGAGCCCGTTATATTGGCAACCACAAATCTTTTCACCGCCAGTTCGTCTGGATAGGTGTTGTCGTACGTACTACCTGCCAGCCCAATACCGATACCCCAGTTAACATTTCCGTTAGTACAATTGATGCGTTCTATAACATGGTCTGAAATCACGATGTCACTGTCGTTTATCGCGACGTTCCACTCGATGGCGTCACCTTGTAAATCGCTAAAACGGCTGTTGGTTATCTGTACCCCATCCATCTGGTTATGAAACCCCTGACGCAGGATCCCATAGTTCGCATGAGTGACGGTAATGTCATCAATGGTGAGGTTACGCATCGCTCGCGGCGTTTTCCCCCCGATATAAATTTGTGCCACGGGGGCGAAACCGCTCATGGCTATGCCTTTTATCACACAGTCGGAGCCCCGAACATCAAGGGTAATATTCCGCAAGCGCCCCCCCTGCACCCCTGTCACGCTGCAGCCATCCTGCAGAATAAATCGCCCACGACTGCTGCTACTGACCCCGCCTTGCAGATGCAACGTTTTACCTGGCGGGATCTCGATTGCGGTATTGATATTCTTGCACTCCAGACCAGCAGGCACGACGACGGTTTGCGCGTCTATAAATGCCTGTCGGAAGGAAACCACCCAATCCTCGGGATTGTAATCCTGAATGTTGACGCTACCCGATGATTTAAGCGCCCGGGCAACGGGAGAATGGAGAACGACAAGCGCAGAACCTGCCGTCAGAAAAGTACGTCGGGAGAGTTTTTTCTCTGGCATACAACCTCGATTTACATCGTTTGCAGCAGGCTGGCTAGCTGTTTATTGATCGCCTGCTGGTTAAATTCAGCGGCTATTTTTTCGCGGGCGCACGCCACCACCGGCTTCACTTGCTCACAGTCGAGCATACTGACCGTCGCTAATCGCTCCGCGAGGGCCTGAGCATCATTTTCTGGTGCCAGCCAGCCTGACTTTCCAGAGTCCACCAGCTCAGGGATCCCACTGTGCACGGTAGAAACAACCGGTATCCCTACAGCCATGGCTTCCATCAACGCCACTGGGATCCCTTCCATGTCACCATCAATTCCCGTGACAGAAGGCAACAGGAAGACATCCGCCTGCTCAAGCATCGCCTTAACCTGATGGCTGGGTTTAAATCCTGACATTTCAATCACGTCATCCAGTTGATATTGCTCGATAAGCGTACGTAACCGACGCTCCCAAGGGCCAATTCCCAGAATGCGATAACGAAATGAGATACCTCGCGCCTTCAACTGGCGGCACGCGTCAATAGCGACATGCAGCCCTTTTTTCTCGGTTAACCGTGCAACGGAGAGAATTTCTAGCGGCGTGCCCGGCGCTTTCACCTCACGAGGTGTAAAACGCGTCATATCAATCCCCATACGCGATACCGCTATTTTATGCGGTGGACATCCCATATTCCGCAAACGTCCGGCCCAGAGATTGCTAATGGGCAACATCAAATCACCGCGCTGAAACAGCTTCTGATATTCGGGGGTATAGCGGGCAAGGATGTCACGATGTGAAACATCAATACCATGGAAGACAGTGGCTATTTTGCCGCGGATCACACCGAGTTCACGTAGTTTGGCCGCCGTTACCCCTGCGGGTCCAAAGTGCGCAATAAAGACATCGGCCTGGAATGCTCGCGGGGTAAGCGCACAGATGGACGCTAAAATCAGATTACGCGCCTCATCGCCATAGCGTGGGACATTGAGCGCTTTCCAGGTTGCTGTCCGGGTAATACCCTGTAACATCGTCGTGGTGCGATATTTCAGCTTTGCCAACCTGCCAGCCGGTTCTTTCAATAACCATCGTGTTTTTTCGCCCAGGCGGTAGTCCACATAGGAAGCATGGGTGTTATCAAGATCGCCCTGATATAACGCGATAATTTCAACATCATGCCCCATATCGATAAACGCGGTGATCTGATTCAGCACAAAGGTTTCAGAGGACAGCGGAAATTTAAGCAGGAAAAAGCTGACTTTCATTTCCCCTCCTGAATACGCGTTAATACCGATTGCACCATACGCCTACCGTGTTCACGTTCACGCTTAACGGCCTCCGCTACCCGGACGTTAAGTTCAACCAACTGTCGCAGGGTATCGGCGACCTTGCCTTCAAGGCTACCGTCCAGCAGATGGCGGATATCAACCGCCATTTCCGCTAACCCCAGTTGCTGCATAATCCCCGCCGATTTGTGCTCATAATTAATGGCTATCGCCGGCGTCATAAAGTTCATCGAGATGATGGCAGAGTGCAGGCGTGTGCCCACCGTCAGGTCACATGCGCCCAATATTTTTCCCATTTCGAGATCGTTTAGTTCATCCATGACCACGTGATAACGGGCCGGATCGTTAACGTACTGACGCAGGTTCAGTGCAACCATGCGATCATCTTTGTTGTAACTATCAATACCGGTACAGGTTGAGAGCGCTATCACCTGGTAACCTTCATCAAGGATCCGATTAACCACGCCGGCAAAGGCTCGCTCATAGAGCTGTTGTGTGGTTCCAAGACGCTTATCAAACGGCGCCAGTTCACGTAGTGTAATGGCGACTGTCTTCTGCTTTGCTGCCGTTTGTAGCCAGTGCTGTACGGCATAACCCGGCTCAAAGTCATCGTGATGGTTGTCGACCAGCCAGGCGGTATCCACACCCGACTCGACCTTCTCTGTCGTTATTTCACTGCGTTTCATCAGTTCCAGACTGACCGATTCTCGTAAAATTAACGCATTGCAGTGCCCAAAAGCGTAGTTCGCCAGCTGATTGAACTGTTCATCCTGAAATGGCCCTACGCTGTGACCAATCATGTACAGCGGTTTTTTAGCCATAAACGAACACAAGGCATGTTCAAACTGCGGCACGCCATACAGATCGACAAAAAACGATCCGCCGACCTGGATAATGGCGTCATAACGCGACAACAGGCGGACAAAGTCAGTAAATCCCTGAGCAATAGCGATATTGCGCAGATTTCCGGAATCGGTGACGCGCGAGAGCAGCACCTGATGCTGATAGCGACGACGCAGTACTTTCTTTACACGGCCCATGACGCCTGCAGCACTGTTATGCTGCTTCATTTGTGAATACAGTGGATCGCCCATCACCGGTCGGTTTAGTAACCAGGAGGAACTCACCGGGTAGCGGCTCATCACATCCACTTCCGTCTCTGGCTGGATCGTATTAATGGCATCCAGCAAACCGCGCAAAATGGCGCTGTCCCCGCGATTCCCGCAGGTGTGGTTGCCCAGAATCAGTAACTTCATCATGACCTCTTAAAATCAGTGCGGATGACGGTTTCGCCGTCCCCGGACGACAACACATGCAATTCACCCTGCACGGAGCAAGGCTTTCATTTTTTCACCACGGCAGAACTGGCGTTTGATTTCCACCACCAGCGGATCACGTGACAGCACAATCATCACGACAAACGCCAGCGCGCCAGCGGCTATCTGCAGGCTCAGCAACACACTTAACGGCAACTTGTTTTGCAATGTCATTCCCAGCGCGTAGCTCACCACCAGCGTGGGTAGGGAGAGCCAGAACGGTAGCAACAGGCTGAGCATGTACTGCCGATAGCTCGGTCCCAGTACCGGTTTGATCATCACGAAATAGCTCAGGATGGTGTTTATGATCTGTACCAGTAAAAAACCCAGCGTGACGCCAATCACACCCGCCATATTTCCGCCAACCAGGATGGCGGGGATAAACAAAAAGGTTTTGAACATGTTGAATTTGAAACTGATATCAACCCGTGCTTTGGCCATCAGCAGAGAGCCTATCGGATTTCCGACTGAGCGCAGCAGACCTACAACACACAGCAGTTGCAGCACCGGAACAATACTGTTCCACTTTTCACCAAACACCAGCGGTACGACGTTATTCGATACCACCATTAATCCCAGTAGGGCCGGGAAATTGATAATGCCAACAACGGATAGCAGCTTGTAAAAATTGACCCGTAGTTTTTCGGTATCGTCCTGAATTTTGACAAACGCAGGAAACAGTACTCGGGTAATTATCGGATTCAGTTTGATGGGCGGTACAACTGCCACGTTCCAGGCAAGATTGAAGCCTCCCGCCACGCCAGCCCCCAGGGTTCTGGCCAGCAACAGCGTTGAAAGGTTGGTGTTCACGTAATTGATAATGCTGTCCGCCGTCAGCCACGCCCCAAAGCGCAGATTTTGCGACACGGATGAAAGTGAAAAACACAGCCCTGGTCGATATATTTTGCGGCCAAAATAGCCAAACAACAGCGTGCGTAGCGTACTGTTCACCAGATACCCAACAATGGCCGTCATGGCGATCGGCCAAAAATGCGCGCTAACCACGGTAAAAGTAAAACCGGCCAGGACTGAACTGGTTTCAATCATGCCAATTTTGTTGAAGGCCAGTTCTTTTTGCATCAGCGCACGGAACTGCTGCCCATGCGGGATCACCACAAACGCCAGCGCTAAGGCTTTAATCAGTGGTGCCAGCCCAGGGTTATTAAGCACATCGGCAATAGTTTCGCTGAGCAAAAACAAAGCAATACAGACGACTATCCCCAGCCCAACGTTTAACCAATACAAGGTGGTTAGTTCAAGATAACCTATCTCTTTGCGCTGAATAATCGAGTTGGCGATTCCAAAATCAGACAGCGTGTCGGCCAGCGCGATAATCACCAGCGACACCGTTAATAACCCGAACTGATGATTATCAATAATCCGCGCCAGAACCGTCATCTGGATGAGCCCCAGACCGATGATGATTACCGTAGCAATGGCGGACCATTTGGCGCCGTTGAGGGTTTTTTCTCGTAAACTCATCTTAATATGCCGCTTTATTGACGAAGCCTTTAAACACCGTCAGAAAAACGATTTTGATATCGAACCACACGCTCCATTCGCGAATGTATTCGAGGTCAAACTCTACCCGTTTTTCCATTTTTTCCAGCGTATCGGTTTCACCACGCCAGCCGTTGATTTGCGCCCAGCCGGTAATGCCTGGCTTCACCTTATGGCGCAACATGTACCCTTCTATCAGCTGACGATACTGTTCGTTATGCGCCACCGCATGTGGGCGCGGCCCGACAATAGACATCCCTCCTGTCAGCACATTGATAAACTGTGGTAATTCATCCAGAGACGTCCGCCGCAGGAAGTTACCCACGCGGGTCACACGCGGATCGTTTTGGGTGGCCTGGGTAACCACCGCATCGTTTTCCATCACCTTCATGGAACGAAACTTCCAGACTTTGATCGGTTTCCCGTCCATCCCATAGCGGGTCTGACGAAAAATTACCGGCCCCTTTGAGGTCAGCTTCACCATCAGCGCAATGGCGCATAGCACAGGAGAAATAAGCAGCAGGATTAACGATGCCAGGACGATATCCTCCGCGCGCTTCAGCAGACGATTAATGCCTGAAAGCGGTGTGTCATACAGCGGAACCACCGGAACGCCGTTCATCTCTTCAATCCGCGAGTGCAGAATATTGAAGGTAAAGACATCAGGGATCAGGAGCACTGAACAGGTGGTATCAGCCAGTTCGCGTACCAGTTTTTTTACGCGCGCCCCATCGCTCATCGACATAGCGATATAGACGTTATGAATGCGTGAAGCTTTGGCATCATCCACCAGCTGCTGCAGATTTCCCGCCCAATCCCGGGCGTTTTTCCCCGGTATGGGGTCGTGATAAACACCCGCGACCTCAAATCCCAACCACGGCTCATGGCGAAAGCTGTCCAGCAGCATCTGTCCAGCAGGCAGGTTCCCTGCTACCGCTACCCGTCGCGTGTTATAACCACGATTTCGCAACCATCCCGCCCCGTAGCGAATAAACGCACGACACAGCACCAGACCAATACTTGACAGCAGATACCATGCCAGCCAGAGCGCAAACCGATTATCAAAATCGTTATTAAAGGCAATCAGACCCGCGCAAAAAATCAGACTCAGCGTCCAGTTTTGCAGCAGCAGCACCAACTCAGTTGAAATTTTCACCCCGCGCCAGGAGCGGTAAAAATCCGTTATCCCGCCCAGCATTTGAAAAACGACCAGCGTGATTAACGCTACCAGCAGGTGCATATACAGGAAAGGCAAACCGCTCAGTTCGCAGACTATCCATAATCCACCAAACATGATGGTGATATCTGAAAAGCGTTGCACCATCGATATTAACGACGCATTGGTTTTGGCTCGTTCGCGCTTTTTTAGATGTGTCATCGTGGTTCCTGTTAGTCACCACTTGCCCTTATCGGGCAAGGGAAATACCAGCATTACTGATTTAGCAATGCCAGGAGAGTGCGCGTTCGCGCTTCCATCAGCGGAATGTCTCCGCGCGATTCCACGTTCAGACGCACTACCGGTTCGGTATTAGATGAACGCAAATTAAAGCGCCAGTCGACAAACGACATGCTGATGCCGTCCGTTCTGTCCACCGCCAGCGCCTCACGCGAAAAGTACTGTTCTACGCGTGCAATCGCCGCCGCAGGTTCTGCCAACATGCTGTTAATTTCCCCACTCGCCGGGTACGCCGCCATTCTGTCCCGCACCAGTTCGCCCAAAGATAGTCCTTTCAGACAAACCAGTTCCGCAACCAGCAACCACGGGATCATCCCGCTGTCGCAGTATGCAAAATCACGAAAATAGTGATGGGCACTCATTTCGCCACCGTAGATTGCATCTTCAAGACGCATGCGCTCTTTGATAAATGCATGTCCTGTTTTAGACATCACTGGCGTACCGCCCGCAGCAACCACTCTGTCCACAGTGTTCCAGGACAAACGTGGATCGTGAATGATTTTCGCTCCTGGATGTTTCTCCAGAAACGCTTCTGCCAACAGACCAACAATGTAGTAACCCTCAATAAACCGCCCCTTTTCATCAAACAGGAAGCAGCGGTCAAAATCTCCATCGAAAGCAATCCCCATATCTGCACCGTGCTCAATTACCGCATTACATGTATCCGCACGGCACTCCGGCAGAAGAGGATTAGGGATACCGTTTGGAAAATTGCCATCTGGGGTGTTGTGAATTTTGATAAACTCAACCGGCACCCCCATCAACCTGAAGCGTGCCTCGATGGCATCCACTACCGGGCCTGCTGCACCATTACCGGAATTCAACACCAGCTTCATTGGCTTAAGATTGCTGGTGTTGATGTACCCCAGCAGGTGATTGATATAGACATCACGCAGATTGAGAAGGGTAAAACTGCCACGATTTGCCTGATTGACGGGCGGGAATTCATTCGCTTCTGCCAGGCGTTGCACGTCGCGTAGGCCGCTATCACCACTGATCGGCCGCGCACCTTCACGTACCAATTTCATGCCGTTGTAATCCATTGGATTATGGCTGGCGGTCACTTCAATACCGCCGTCAACACCAAGATGAAAAGTAGCAAAATAAATTTCTTCGGTGCCTGACATACCAATATCCAGCACATCCACACCTGCATCCTGCAATCCTTTTGCCAGCGCCAGCTTGAGCGACTCACTGCTCAGACGCACATCACCGCCCAGTACTACCGTTTTCGGTTTCAGCAATTCACCGAAGGCACGACCAATTCGCCATGCAATATTCTCATTCAGTTCTTCACCCAACCTGCCGCGAATATCGTAGGCTTTGAAACAGGTTAATTCCGTCATGATTTACCCTTCTTCAGGCAACAGTTAGCCCTGACCCTATAAATGGCCAAAAATAGTGTTGTCGTAATTTGCCGGATGACGCAGCGCTTACCCGGCGGATTTAATAACCGTTAGACCCGCCCGTAGCGATCTTCAAAACGCACCACATCATCTTCTTCAAGATAAGAACCAGAGCGTACTTCAATCAGATCGAGCGGAATTTTCCCGGGATTCTCCAGGCAATGGGTTGCTCCCAACGGAATATAGACTGACTCATTTTCCGCGAGCAGTTTGATATCATCATTGATTGTGACTTTCGCAGTTCCTGCCACTACAACCCAGTGTTCGGCGCGGTGCAAGTGCATCTGCATCGATAATCCCTCACCAGGCTTAACGGTAATACGCTTAACCTGATAACGATCGCCTGCGTCAATAGAGTCGTATTTGCCCCACGGACGATAGACTTCACGGTGGTTATGATGCTCATGCCGGCCATCAGCCTTAATTCTCTCCACCACTTTCTTCACATCCTGTACCGCGTTGCGATCGGCAATCAGCACTGCATCTTTGGTCTGCACCACTACCAGGTCCTTCACGCCAACGGTAGTCACCAGGCCAGATTCCGCATATACATAGCTGTTTTCTGTTTCGTGGCTAATCACGTCACCGTGATGCACATTGCCTTCAGCAGTATGCGCACTGATTTCCCACAGTGATGACCACGAACCTACATCGTTCCAGCCAGCATTCATCGGCATAACTACCGCGTCTGCAGTACGCTCCATTACCGCATAGTCCACAGACTCTTCCGGACAGGCGAGAAAGGCCTCTTCACCTACACGAATAAAATCGAGATCGGGATCAACCAAGCTCATAGCTTTCTTGCAAGCTTCTAGAATATCGGGCCGGAATTTATTCAGCTCTTCCAGGTAGCGGCTAGCGCGGAACAGAAACATACCGCTGTTCCAGTAATAGTCACCGCTTGCGACATAAGCCTGAGCGGTTTCCAGGTTCGGTTTTTCAACAAACTGCGCAACATCAAAAGCAACCGCATCGGTATTGGCGGGGGAAATATCTCCACGTCGAATATAACCATAGCCAGTTTCAGCCTGATCCGGCACGATACCAAATGTGACCAGCTTTCCCGACTCGGCATAGGGCATAGCATTGAGAACCGCCTTGCGGAACGCCTCTTCATCAGCAATCATGTGATCCGCTGCCAGCACCAGCAGCAGCGGATCGCCCTGCGGGTTATGGCGTGTTGCCGCCAATGCAGCCAATGCAATAGCCGGAGCCGTATTGCGCCCAGCGGGTTCGAGGATAATATTATCGGTTAACTTGTGCAGTTGCCGTAGTTGTTCCGCCACAATGAAACGGTGTTGCTCATTGCAGATAACGACCGGGCTTTCACACTCCACACCCTTTAGACGGCAAATTGTCGTCTGTAACATTGTGTGGTCGCCCTTAAGACACAGGAACTGCTTTGGATACAACACACGGGACAATGGCCATAAACGACTACCCGAGCCACCAGCCATCACAACCGGAAAGAGTTTGGACTGACTCATCTTTTATCCCCGTATATCTGCAATAAATTGACCAAGCACGTTTTCTTTATCCAGCGTGCGTTCGGCATAGTGACGAGCCACTATGTTGACTTTCGGCATCAATAACGTCTGTTCAATACCACTTACAAGTGCGTTCACCGATTCCGGCTCCACGCAAACAGCAATACCAGGAAAGGTGTCACATAGCTGGCCCAGTTCGGTATCAGGCTCAGCGGTAATCACTGCATTACCACCAACAGCCAGGATATTGGTCAGTTTGGAGGGAAGAACGGCATCTGCTGCACCACGCTTTTGTACGACTAAATGGCAGTCCCCCATCTTCAGTAGCGCAGGTAGCACCTCATAGCGTTGCAACGGGAGAAATGTCACGTTACTCAGGCTCCGCCCGCTGACCATGTTTTCCAGCCTCGCTTTACCGCCTCCCTGCCCAACGATCACAAAATGCCATGGCTGATTACTGAGCCAGGCTGCCGCATCTATCACACTATCAAGTCCCTGCTTTTCACCGATGTTGCCTGAGTACAGAATAATTTTTTTATCCTTAGGCAACCCCAGTTCATGGCGCAGCGCCCAAGCTTCAGCGTCAGTTACATCACGAAAACGAGCCACTTCCGACCAATTTGGAAAGAAAATAACTTTCTCTGCTGACACGCCTTTATCCAGAGCTTTGTGCATCATTGAGCGAGAGATCGTTGAAACAAGATCCATGCGCTGCAGACCATTGCGTTCGAAGACGCTAGCCAACTTTGCCACTGTTCCGAATTTACCTTTACCAGCCATCCCAAGGCCAAGCATGGCGTCAACTTCATAATCCTGAATGTGCAACAGCGTACGCGCGCCAGACAGCTTCGCCAGCAGGCGCATACCAGGTGTACAGAACAGTGTCGGCACAACGCCAATTATGCGATCCGGCTTCCAACGACGCTGTGCCATCAGAGGGAAAAAACTGCTCAGGGCAAAACTGCCTAAATGCAGCAGACGTTTGATCGTTGACGGTTGTTTCGGCACATATAGCGGACAGCGCCAGACGATCGCATCCCCCTCTTCACGGCGATAACGCCATGATGAATAGCAGTCATTGACTTTCCACTGGGGATAATAAGGTGGCGCGGTAATCACCCTAACGTCATGCCCCTGACGCGCCATCCATTCCACCATTTCACCGGTGTACTTGCCGATGCCTGTAAGCTCAGGAGAATAATTAATGCCATACACCAGGATCTTCATAAACCAGGCACCTCAGCCTGACGTTCCGACATAAAGTATGCCCGACTGTTTTCATGCACGTTGTCAGTCGCTAACAGCGACTGCGGCATCATCCAACGCCAGGTCTCGTGCTGCTCCCCGGGAAGTTGTAACTCTTTTTCCAACACCCTCAGACGAAAACCCAGCACGATGTAATGTGTCGAAAAATCCTGACCAGAAAAGTTATCGTCATAGAAGTGCTGCCAAACACCATAAAACTCAGCGGAGGACAGCGGTAAACGAACCCCCAACTCGGCTGCAGTTAACCGCTCAAAGGCCGTGTGTAGAGACTCATCTTTTCGCACCCTACCACCAGGTACAAACCAGTAGCCCTGTGCCGGTCGGTTAAGGCGTTTACCGAGCAAAAACTCCCCCTGAGCATTCTCCACAATCAAATCGATAGAAATCAGCGGAGTAGAACGTACAATGGCGGCAAAGTCTTCATGACGTAACAACATCGCTACCCCCGGTACCGTTGCTGATTCTCAAGGAACCACTGATACGTACTGGCAAGCCCCGCTTCCAGGGGTATCTCGTGATACCAACCAAGCTGGTGCAACCGTGTCACATCCAGTAGTTTGCGTGGTGTTCCGTCCGGTTTACTGGCGTCAAACACTACACGTCCTTTGTACCCTACGACCTGCGCGATCGTTTGTGCCAGCTCACGGATAGTGCAATCCACGCCAGTGCCCACATTGATATGTGATAGCATCGGTTGGGTATACTCCAGCCAGACTTCCCGATCTAACTCCATCACGTGGATGCTGGCTGCCGCCATATCGTCCACATGAAGAAACTCACGCATCGGCGTGCCACTGCCCCACACCACCACATCCGGCGCATTCTGCTCACAGGCTTCATGAAAGCGGCGCAGTAACGCCGGGATAACATGCGAATTGCTGGGATGAAAATTGTCGTGGGGGCCGTACAAATTTGTCGGCATCACTGAACGGTAATCACGGTCATACTGACGGTTATATGACTCGCAAAGCTTAATTCCGGCAATTTTGGCTATCGCATACGGTTCGTTAGTGGGTTCCAGCAACCCCTGTAGCAGTTCACTTTCAGCTATTGGCTGCCTGGCCAACTGCGGATAAATGCAGGATGAACCGAGAAACAGCAGTTTATTCACGCTATGCAAATAAGCCGCATGAATTACGTTGCTCTCAATAACCATATTTTCGTAAATAAAATCAGCAGGATAAGCATTGTTAGCCACAATCCCGCCCACTTTTGCCGCGGCAAGATAAACCTGATCAATATGTTCAGTGGCAAAGAACGCCTGCACCGCACTGGCGTCCAGCAGGTTAAGTTGAGCGCGGGTACGCAGCACCAGCTCCACGTTTTCTCGCTGCGCGAGTTGTCTTACGATGGCGGCCCCCACCATCCCAGAATGGCCCGCCACAAAAATTCGTTGTTTCATCATCCTCAGTGCTCCAGCGCAATAGCAACATCGTAACCATGGGATTTCAGTAGTGAATGTTTCTTCGCTGCTTCCAGATCGTGAGCAACCATTTCAGAAACCATCTGGCGCAATGTGATCTCCGGTTTCCAGCCCAGTTTTTCGTGTGCCTTTGTCGGATCGCCCAATAGTGTTTCCACCTCTGCAGGACGGAAATAGCGCGGGTCGACGGCGATCATCACATCCCCCGGTTTCACCCCTGGCGCATCATGCCCAGTCACCGAAACCACAATGCCTTTTTCATTCACGCCCTCACCTTCAAAGCGCAACGTAATACCGAGTTGGGCAGCGGCCATTTTCACAAACTGACGGACGGAATACTGCACGCCAGTGGCGATCACGAAATCTTCCGGCTGTTCCTGCTGCAGCATCATCCACTGCATCCTGACGTAGTCTTTGGCATGTCCCCAGTCACGCAGCGAATCCATATTGCCGAGGTACAGACAGGACTCCAGCCCCTGGGCGATGTTGGCAATTGCACGGGTAATTTTGCGTGTGACGAAGGTTTCGCCACGACGCGGAGATTCATGGTTAAACAGAATGCCGTTACAGGCATATATGCCATAGGATTCTCGGTAATTGACGGTGATCCAGTAGGCATACAGTTTGGCGACGGCATAGGGCGATCGCGGGTAGAACGGCGTCGTTTCTTTCTGTGGGATCTCCTGAACCAGACCGTACAGTTCAGAGGTGGAGGCCTGATAGAAACGGGTTTTCTTTTCCAGCCCCAGAAAGCGAATCGCTTCCAGCAAACGCAGCGTGCCGATCCCATCAACATCCGCAGTATATTCTGGCGAATCAAACGACACCGCCACGTGGCTCATTGCGCCCAGGTTATAGACTTCATCCGGCTGAACCTCTTGCAAAATGCGGGTCAGATTAGAGGAGTCCGTCAAATCGCCATAATGCAGATGGAATTTGGGATTACCCGCATGCGGGTCCTGGTAAATATGGTCTACCCGTTCGGTATTAAATGACGAGGCCCGGCGCTTAATGCCATGAACTTCATAACCTTTTTCCAGCAGAAACTCTGCCAGGTAAGAACCATCCTGCCCGGTTACGCCAGTAATGAGAGCGACTTTTGACATGTTATTACCTCTTAAAATTTCCCTTCAGGGAGTAACGTTCTCGACGCGTTTACGCGTAACTACTGCGGGGTTACCCCGACATATGGCATTGGCCGGCAACGATTTAAAAACGCTGCTGCGTGCACCCACGACGGTGCCGTCGCCAATCGTCACGCCAGGCGCGACAAAAACATCTGTCGCCAGCCAGCATTTCTCGCCAATCACAATTGGCGAGGCGCTAATATCAAAGTGTTGGCTGGCATAATCATGGCTTCCGGTGCATAAATAGCTTTTCTGCGAAATAACCGCATGAGCCCCAATCGTAATATTACCCAACGTATATAGAACCGCGTCATCCCCCACCCAGACGTAATCACCCAGTGTCAATTTCCACGGATAAGTAATTTTTACTGAGGGCCGAATAACTACGTTTTTTCCTATTTTTGCGCCAAATATCCTTAATAAAAATGCACGCCAGCGGTACATAACTTGTGGTGACCAGTGAAATAATGTTGCTTGTACCGCCCACCATAATTGCACTTTAATTGCACCGCCGCCGCGAAAACCTTTCGGCACCGCGAAGCCGTTTAAATCCTGCATAGTGTAACCTTACGTTTTACCATATAAGTGTTTTGTCTTACCGGTTGTACGCAGACGTATGTATTCAGAAAATCCAGCCCAAAAACCGGGCATGCGCAATATTTGACGCTGGACTCTTTTGGCATCCCGACACAATTCCAGATTATTCGTAGTCGATACGCCGCCCATGGAAAACTCTGACACTAAACCAGTCAGTTTTTTAAAAGCGAACCCGGACTTGTATAATTTTGCTGCCAGCGCATAATCCGATGATACTTTATATTGCAAGTCATAATGCCAGGTTTGCAGGCCCGTCAGCGGGAAAAATATTGCCTGATGACTGGCTGGCAAACTGTGGTAGATATACCAACCCGGTTTAGCCCGGCGCATCATTTTTTTACCATTGCCAAAATCCAGCAAAGCATCGCCAATCACCATCGTTTTATCACTCTGCGTTTTTAACTGGCGAATAAAATGTGCAGAATCAGCATGCAGAATATCTCCAGAGTTGAGAAAGAGTGCAAAACGCCCGTGCGCCATAGCGATACCCTTGTTCATTGCATCGTAGAGACCGTTATCAGGCTCGCTGACAAAACGTAACTGATGCTCTCCATTGAGATTCTCCAGGAACGCCGGCGTACCGTCTGTAGACCCCCCATCGATAACAATCCACTCAAAGCTGATATCGCTCGCCTGCGCAAGATGCGCCAGTGACGCATGGGTTTTGACGATCCCGTCCAGATTGCGAAAAGCGACGGTGATAATACTCAGCAGCATGTAAATTACCTCGCGATATTCAGCGCTTTGCGCAAAATAAACGGACATACGATTAAAAATGCGTATTCCGGACTAAATACTGAACCGGTGAAAAACAACGACAACGGTGTAAAAAGATAAAGCTGCACCCGATAATTCTGATTATCACCAAACGCATTCATCATCATTTTCGTTACTTTCCCCATGTACCACAGGGATAATATTACGGCAAACCACGAAAAATAGATAATTAACAGATACAAACCATTGTCTATCGTTTTACCTACATCTGCACCGTTAAAGATTCCGAATGATGCAACATACTCATAAAGTGAGCCAAATCTCACTACACCGTCGACATTCAGTAATGAATATCCAACCATAACCAACGGCCCGACTATGCGATAATAAGATGAAGAGCCTTCAGTGCCTAAATCACCAAGACGCGTCGCGATGTAGGGGAAGGCAAATATCACGCCCACCACAAACACACTCAGTGAGATAATCGCCAGGGGTAACTTCTTTTTTATCGCATCCTTATTCAGATACTGAAACGCCCACTCCAGCAGGTAAAACAAAATAAATGTCATTACCCCTGAAAACGATCCTGACAATATCACCCCAGTCAGAATCATAGCATCGGTCCCGGGCGTTTTGATACCAAACTGTTTGATGCTGAGCCAAATTGAGATTAACGCCAGAGCGAAAAATGCGGGTTCAAAATAGAGTGCAGTGGTACGTTTTCCACCAAATTTAATAAAGTTCAGCACATAGCTATTGCTGTAAATAAGATATTTCGAAATAGCTTCCATTATACTGCTGCCACCGCTGAGAATGATCTGTGCCATTTCAACGGCCGCCAGACCGACCACTAACCCCACCACCAGCCAGAATAAACGCAAAATCTTAGGATAGTTATGTGGCGAAATGGTTTTGAAGCGAATACTCCACACCATGCCAATAATGATCACGGTATAGATAAACAACATGGCGGATGTTACATACTTGCTGGCATCCAGCGATTGGCCAAACAGGTAGTTAAACACCGTCAGCCCCCCACCCACTCCCAACGCAATCAACAGTTTTTTAATATTGATACGGTCGACAAACAGCAGTAGCAACAGCGGTAAAAAAGTGACAACGGTGACAGGGAAACTTTCACCCAATTGTGCAAGCTTGACGTTAACCAGCAGATAAAGCAGCGGCAACACCAGATAGCTACAGACCCTGATAGTACGAGACATATTCCTCCAGCATCTGTTGTCCGCTGTATGCTGTCCGGCTCTGCTGGCTAAAGGTCGCCAGCGAGGTGTCAAATACCGCCTGTGCAATTTCTGATTTTTTCAGTTGTACCAGACGCAGAACATCCGCTTCACTGAACGTTTTGCCGCCTGATTTTGCCAGCACTTCCTGTGCCGCCTCACTGTGCGTGGCGATAACCGGTACACCGATAGAAAGGGCTTCGCACAAGATCAGCGGATAGTTATCAACCCGCGAACTGAACACCAGCCCATCCATCTGATTTAGCGCCCCCATCAAGGTTCGTTTGTCACTTTCAAACCCATGGTTGACGACGTTTGATCCGGCAAACGGGGAAAACTTACCGAAGGTATGCAGTTCTATTTTGTCACCGAGCGCGATAAGCGCCTGGACCAGTTGCTGGCTGGTTTTGCCGTCATAGCGCAAATCGTGGGCTACCACGGCAATTTTCGGTCTGCCCAGCGGCTCATGCTGAACCGGCAAATCAGCAAGAATCGCTTCCGTCGCCACATCGATACCGTTATTGATGATGTGACAACGCCCGGCGCCGTACAGGCTATTAAATGCTTCCGCCACATGTTGACTGGGCGAGATAAACTGGCAGCCAAGCGCCAGCATCGTGCGAAACATTTGACGTTTTCCGGGCAGTTGCTGATGTGCTTTATCAACGTTAACCGGGGGATAGTTGCTTAACGTTGGGCATTTCTGGCAGCCCGTTTTCCAGCCTTCGCAGCCATCGGTAAAGGCGCAGCGTCCGGTAACACTCCAGTGATCGTGCAGCGTCCAGACCAGGGTGATATCGGGCTTATGTGCCTTCACCTTTTGGCAAAACGCCACCACCTCTTCGAGGTTCAGCCAGTAACTGTGCAGCACATGGAAATGCAGAACCAACGGGCCCGCGGTGCGGGTGATTGTGCGGTACATATTGTCGAGATTGCCAAACAGATCGCGGTTTGCGAGGCGAAACAGCGCAATATTCGCCGCCGACGTCAAACGCGGCGCATGTTTAATCACGTGCGGATAATTCCCGTGACTGGCGCTTTTCTTGCCTCCTTTGCCATAACCGTATACAAACCGCGACGACCACCCTTTTTCCAGTGCGCGCAGGTGTAAATCCAGCGCGACCCCGGCCGCCCCGCCTTCGGCAAGCCGAACATTAAATTGCAGAATATTCATTGCATTACCTTTGCTCTCACATGTTGACGCAGCATACTTAACGTCCTCGCAGACCGTCAGCCAGGCGTTTGCCGTTACGGATGGAAAGCAGCGTCAGCAATGTGCGCCAGTTCATCCGCTTGTTACGAATCTGATAAAGGGTAAACAGCTGATATTTTTTACTCGCCCGGTCAAATTTACCTTTGTGCTTGCGATAGAACTGGAAATAACCGGAGAACTTATGTGGAGAGGAAGTAATGCGCATCTCGCCGTGATTCACATGCAGGATCTGCGTCGCCTCTTTTACCTTCCAGGGTTTACCGTAGGCCACCACCATGCGCAGAAAAATGTCGTAATCCTGCGCGGCTTTTAACGTCGTATCAAACAGGCATGCTTTGAAACGCCAGGCCCAGCTAAAGACCTGATTACCAATGATATTGCGTTTATAGAATCGCCGTCGTGAGTACATCGACTTTGGATACAACGGCAGACTGGCTGGCTGTGAATAAACCTCACCTTCACAGACATAATCATCAGCGTAGAGAAAAGCGTGCGTCACCAGTTGATGACGAGACTGAAGGAATGTGCTCAGGCGATTCGGCGTCCACTCATCGTCATCATCAATTCCCGTAATGTACTGCCCACTGGCCTGCATGATGGCCTGATTGCGTACCGCGCACGCGCCGGAGTTAATCTCGTTATGCGTATAGCTCACACGTGGATCGTTTAACGCCTCAACAAACTGTTGCAGTTGCTCATACTCGCAAGAGCAATCATCGACAATGATCATTTCCCAGTGGCTATAGTCCTGGCGCAGCACCGATTTAATCGCCCGGATAGCCAACTGCTGGCGGTTCCAGGTGGGCATATAAATAGAAATTAGCGGGTTGTCTGTCGTCATTTTTTTGTCCCAGATAAAGTTGCCAGATGGCGCTACGCTTATCAGGCCTACATTCGATATGCGTTGCTGTTAGTTATCTATTTCGAATCCGACGTGTATTCGTATTCGTAGTAACCGTAATCCTGATACCCGCTGGCGCGCCGGAAAATGGAGTTGAGGATCACCCCTTTCACCTGAATACCGTTTTGCCCGAAGCGACTCAGACTGGTTTCCACCTCTTTCAGCGTGTTGACCGCGTAACGCGCCACCATCAGCGTGGTGCCGACGTGGCGCCCTACGATAGCCGCATCGGTCACCGCCAGAATGGGCGGCGTATCGATCAGCACCAGGTCATAGTTCGCACTGGCCCAGGTCATCAGCTCGCCAAAGCGTTCGCTCATCAGCAGTTCTGAAGGATTGGGGGGAACCTGCCCGCGAGGGACCAGGTCAAAATGTGCAATTGAAGTCGGTTTTGCGCAGGAGGGAATGTCACCCTTGCCGCTAAGGATCTCAGACAGACCGTTGATGTTATTGGTCCCGAGCAGCTCATGGGTATAGCCTTTACGCATATCACAGTCGATCAGCAGCACGCGCTTGTCGGTCTGACTGATAACCGCAGCCAGGTTGGCACAGACAAACGTTTTGCCAATCGACGGGCTGACCCCGGTCAGCATCAGCACGTTATTACGTGATTGCATCATGGCAAAGTGCAGGCTGGTACGCAGGCTGCGCACCGCTTCTATTGCCAGGTCAGTCGGATTCCCCACGGCCAACAGCTGGCTTTGCTTGTAGCGTTTCACACCTTTAATGGTCTGAACGTTATCACGTGCTTTTTGCCATTCAGACAGCGGAATACTGGCATACACGCTGATACCATGCTCTTCCAGCGCCTGCGGGCTTTCAATACCGCGATTAAACAGAGAACGCAGCAATACGCCCACCACGGAAAGCATCAAACCGAGAATGATACTGCCGAGAATAATCAGCGCCGTTTTCGGCTTCAGCACGCCAGGCTGAGCAATCGCGGGATCGACAATGCGCACATCGCCAACCGTACTGGCCTCGGTAATCTTCAGTTCCTGTTGCTTGTTCAGTAACTGCATATAGACCTGCTGACCGGACTCCACATCACGCGTCAGGCGAACAATTTCCTGCTGTGTTTTCGGCATCGCCGTTACGCGCCCGTTCAGCTTACTTTTCTCATCTTCCAGCGCCTGGCGTTTTTCCAGCAGCGTGCGGTACGCCGGGTGCGCTTTGGTGAACAGCTTGGAAATCTCCGCTTCTTTGAAGGTCAATTCATTCAGCTGCGCGTCGATATTCACCATCGAATCCAGCACCGCTTTGGCTTCCAGCGGCAAATCCACGGAGTCTTTATCCTGACGAAAGGCGTTCAGCTTGTTTTCGGCAACGTCCAGCCGATTACGCACCTCAGGCAGTTGCTTTGCAAGAAACGCCAGACTTTTGGCGGCCTCTTCGGATTTACGTTCCACGTTTTGTTGCAGATAGTTGCGGGTAATACTGTCGAGGATTTGGCGGATTTGCTCGCGGTCTTCGCCGGTAAAAGTCAGGCTTAATACGCCGGTATCTTTGCCTGTTTCCGCCACCATCAGATTATTTTGCAGGGTGTTTATCATGCCCAGCGTGGAGAATTTGCTGACGGTAAATTGGCTCTCCGGGCTGGCATGAATTGCCTCAACCAGCATCGTCACGCCATCGTGTTCCAACACCTTGCCGACTTGCCCCCGGGCGCTAAAACCCCCGTCACTCACCAGTTGATAACTTTTGTCGTTCAGTACGCTCAACGTGAAGGTCTGTTCATTCATTGACGTTGGTAAGGTGAAAGTCTTCACATTGACCGTTTCATTCTGGCGGCCCATCAGACGGTCCCAGCCGGCACCAAAAAGAGGAAATGAATCTTTGGTGACGGAAATATCCAGATTGAGATCGTCTACCGTTTTGCCCAATACTCGTCGTGACTGAATAAGCTGAATTTCCGCTTCAGAAGCAGGTGGCTTGTTGGATAACGCCGAGCCAATATCCTGGACCAACGAGCTGCCGGTGTTTTGCTCAATTTGTACCAGCGCATCGGCACTGTAGATCGGCGTGGCAAACAGGGTGTAGACCGCCGCACACAGCGCAAATGCGGCGGTTATGCCCAGTACCCACCAGCGTGCTTCGACTACGGTCCCCACCAGACGTCCGATATCGATTTCATCGTTGCCCGTTACCGGCGTGGCAGACTGTTTTTCTTTTTCTGTCATGATTTTCCCTGCTCCGCATTCAGTGCCTGGGCCCATTGGCGGGCAGACCGCTCAAGTAGTGCATACACCGCATCAAACGCATCACGGCTTTTGCGGTACGGGTCAGGTATTTCGCGTTCGCTGTCCCAATGGCCGAACAGCATCACTTTGCCGCGCATCTCCGGCACCATTTCACACAACGCCGTAATATGGCGTTTTTCCATAGTCAGGATCAGGTCATACTCCCGGCACATCCGTCCCGAGATCTGCCGTGCACAATGGTTTTCCAGCGACACGTTATGTGCCTGCGCCACACTGATGGCGCACGGATCGGCGCCCTTGCCTACCAGCGCGCCGAGGCCAGCGGAAGACACCGTCAACGCCGGATGGAATTGCCTTAACAAGCGCTCTGCCGTCGGAGAGCGGCAAATGTTCCCCACGCAGACAACTAAGATTTTGTTAAACATGGCGATTACCAGTTGTGAAGGTCGCTGGCCGTATCCGTCATATAACGAACACCGCTAATGGTCGGCAGCAACTGATTGATCAAACGGTTCCAGCGAGCAACCGGCGCGGTCGTGACATACACCACATCGTAAGGCTGAAGTCGGAAAGAGGTCGCCATCACCAACGATGTCGCATCAGACATATCAAGCTGGTAGATATTGGCTATCTTGCCGTTATGCTCACCCTCGCCTTTTAATGGACGAATAACAAAGATACCGCTGGCATTGGAGGTGGTCAGGTCGATGCCTTCCGCATTACCCAGCGCTTCGGTGAGTGTCATACCGCTGAAGTCCATCTTGAGGGTGCTCTGTTTTTTCACTTCACCCATCACGAACACTTTCAGGTCGTCGTTTCGCGGGACAAACAGAATATCGCCAGGATAGAGCAGACGGTTCTGGCTCAGATCGCCATTTTGCATTAGCGCTTGCAGAGAAATTCGTTGCTCCTGCCCTTTGTGGGTCAGCACAACGTTGCGCCAGTCGGCCGCTTCAGTGAGACCGCCTGCAGCATTAATAGCATCAAGGATGGTAAGAGGTACGTTGGTGATGGCCTGTTGACCGGATTTATTCACCTGCCCGGAGACATACGCCTTCTGCGAGCGGAATGCGGCGATATTAACGTCCACCTGCGGGTCTGCGATGTACTTCGCTAAGCGCCCGGTAATATCACTACGAATTTCTGCCAACGTTTTTCCCACCACGCTAACTTTGCCAATGTAGGGATAAAACATAGTGCCGTCAGGTTGCACCCAGTTTCCCGTATCGCTTGAGCTACGATACTGTCCCGCAGGCGTGGTGAGTTCGGGATGATCCCAGACGGTGACATTCAGGACATCGCCGGGTCCAACCCGGTACTGATACCCGGAGATCTCCTGATCCAGCGACATATTAGGTTGAGCAACATTCGGTCGCGGACGCAATTGTTCAACCAGTCGAGGGGTAAGCGGATAAACATTCACCATTCGGTTGATATCAAAATCGGCATCCTGCTGCTTAATCACATCTTTGCCCATGGTAGACATATTGCTGCCCGGAAGCACGGTACAACCGTTGATCAATATTACCGACACCAATACTGGTATCAATTTAAGTTTGGATTTCATCATTGATTATTTATCACTTTGGCAGAGTCATTATCACGTGCGTTTTAAATAGCGATTACGCCTGTTTGCATTTACCTTGCCGTTAATTGAATAGAAATTTAACTGGCATCAGTCCTAAAAAAAATGAATTCATCTGCAGTCTCTTGACAGAATAATTTAGGTTTATCATCAGGCGACCAGGCACGCTACCGCCCCTGGCTTCATTAGCTACCAATGCACTGATTAATTTATATTTTTACCGTCCTCGCAATTTTCATCATATTCATAGCACCTGCCCATCAGAAATAGCATGGTGCGATACTGGCAACATATTTCTCTTTTGATTATTACGGGAAGAATTGTTGCAGCTAACCGAATAGCAGGCAAGATAACAAGTCCTGAAACATAGCCTTTTAAGATTAATATTAAGCGTGAGATATGTCTATTTTTAGGATTTTATTGATGTTGACAATATTAATATATAAATATCCAACCTGCGATATTTCCTAAATATAACTGGATGAATAAAGCCATTTCTTGCAGTTACCTTCAGGCTATTTTCTCGCCCCAGTCATGATATAAAGGGCAGAGAAATCCCTTCTCGCCATTGCATTTTTCGTCGGTTTTACCCATGATCGAATTGTGACAATTGTCATATAACTATGGGTATAGCATTTACTATGGAATGGATTGCCGATCCGTCAATCTGGGCCGGACTCGTCACGCTAATCGTGATAGAACTCGTTCTTGGCATTGATAATCTTGTTTTTATTGCCATCCTCGCGGAGAAACTCCCGCCATCCCAGCGAGATAAGGCGCGTATTACCGGGCTACTATTGGCAATGGTTATGCGCCTGCTGCTGCTGGCGTCAATATCATGGCTGGTGACGCTGACCACACCTCTGTTCAGCATTCGGGACTTCAGCTTCAGCGCCCGTGACCTGATCATGCTATTTGGCGGCTTCTTCCTGCTATTCAAAGCGACGATGGAGCTTAACGAAAGGCTGGAAGGGAAAGATAGCGACAATCCCACCCAACGTCGGGGTGCGAAATTTTGGGGCGTGGTCGCGCAAATAGTGGTACTGGATGCCATTTTCTCACTGGACTCGGTGATCACCGCTGTTGGTATGGTTGATCATCTGGCGGTCATGATGGCGGCGGTGATCATTGCCATCAGCCTGATGATGTTGGCCAGTAAATCGTTGACCCGCTTTGTTAACAGCCACCCAACTATTGTTATTCTGTGCCTGAGCTTCCTGCTGATGATTGGTTTCAGCCTGGTCGCGGAAGGCTTCGGTTTTCGCATACCGAAAGGCTATCTGTACGCGGCTATCGGCTTCTCGGTCATGATAGAAGCCCTGAACCAGTTGGCTATTTTTAACCGTCGTCGTTTCCTGTCGGCTAACCACACGTTACGCCAGCGTACCGCCGAGGCAGTGATGCGCCTGATAAGCGGTCAAAAAGAAGATGCCGAGCTGGATGCTGAAACTGCCGCCATGTTGGCGGATCATCATGAAGGTCAGATTTTTGCACCACAAGAACGGCGGATGATTGAGCGCGTACTGAACCTTAATCAGCGAACCGTCAGCAGCATCATGACGTCACGCCATGATATCGAGCACATTGATCTCAATGCGCCGGAAACAGAAATTCGCACACTACTGGAGAAAAACCAGCATACGCGTCTGGTCGTAACCGGAGAAGATGAGCAGGAAGAACTGCTCGGTGTGGTGCATGTGATTGACCTTCTGCAACAGTCGCTGCGTGGCGAACCGCTCGATTTGCGCGTCTTGCTTCGCCAGCCATTGGTATTCCCGGAAACCCTGCCGCTTCTTCCGGCGCTGGAGCAGTTCCGTAATGCCCGTACGCACTTCGCTTTTGTGGCCGATGAGTTTGGTTCGGTGGAAGGAATTGTGACGCTGAGCGACGTGATGGAAACCATCGCGGGTAACTTGCCAAATGAAGTCGAAGAGATCGACGCTCGTCATGATATTCAGAAAAACGCCGATGGGTCGTGGACGGCAAACGGTCATATGCCGCTGGAAGACCTGGTGCAGTATGTCCCGATCCCATTAGATGAGAAACGTGAGTATCACACCATCGCCGGGCTGTTAATGGAGTATCTGCAGCGTATCCCGAAAACCGGAGAGGAAGTACAGGTTGGTGATTATTTGCTGAAAACCTTGCAAGTAGAAAACCATCGGGTGCAGAAAGTCCAGTTGATACCACTGCGCAGTGAAGAAGAGATGGATTACGAGGTATAAGCGATATGCCGGATGGCGCTAAAGCGACATCCGGCAATAGAGATCAGAGTTTATCCAGCAGCTTTTTAACGTCTTTGCCGTTGCGAGAGTCTTTGTTGCGATCGGCCCAGTCGTTCAATCGACGTTTTGCTTCATCCTGCATGTGCTTACGCAAGAGTTGGTCCACCTGCAGGTTATAGTTCAACGACTGCCACTTGCCATAGACCCTGAGCGGAACCGGGGTCGCTTTGAGGAAATCGATCAATTTGCTTTCCCCATGCCATCCGCCCAGCACGCGTACGTTAAACTGAGTATCACAATTTTGCTCAACCAGATCTAACGTGCCCTTACCCGAAAGCGCCAACATGGCAGACTGCCCTTCCATGTTATCCAGCGTAACCTTGCCGTTATCCAGCGTCAGATCGGTCACAAAGCGATCCAGCCGCGTCGCATTATCCAAATCCTGCTGTGAGCTTGCATTGCCGCCGCTACGTTCAACCGCCTGTTGCACCAGTTGCTGGAAGTTCATGCCTTCCATACGCGTGCCGCTCATCTCAACATTGGCCTGTCCCTGCCAGCTGTGACGAAATGCCTGCGCATCGATGTCAGAGCCCGAAAAATCGCCAGTCAGTGACAGCTTGCCAGTAAGGGCTATCGGATAGTCAAAGGCTTTCAGGATAGTGCCGATTTCTACGCCTTCCAGCCGTGGGTGAAAGACTGCCCGAGGAGAGCCTTTTCTGGCATCCAGCGAGCCAGGAAGCGAGATCAATCCACCGTCATTTTTTCCCTGCAACTCATTGATATTCAACAAGCCAGCCTGGTTGACGATTTTTGCAGAAACATTATCAAATGCCATTTTCCGCCAGAGAACTTTATCCGCCTGTAGTGCAATATTGGCGGAAAATCCTTGCAGTCCCTGATAAGAGACGGCATCAACCTGCGAGGCAATGACCGGTCGCGCCAGCGTCGACTGGCTCTGACTCTGCTGTGCCCCGGTATCTGTCGCCGCCAGAGCGTCATGCTGTACGATCAGATTATCCAGATTGAGCTGGCCGAATTTCAGATCGACGTCCCATGCGGGTTTCTCCGCCAGCGTCACCTGCGCTTGCCCGGCGAGTGAACTGTCATTGGCAGTTAAGTTAATCTGCGTAAAGTTGAGCTGTTTTTTCTCTTCCTGCCACCGGGCCTGAAGCTGACCCTGGCCGCGGATCCCCTGCGGCGGCAAGTCAGCGCCCTGTAACTGCCAGCTCAGCTGTTCAATGTTAGCGACTAAATCATGCGGATAGTCTGACGCATCGACAGCGCCGCTGATCGACAACGTCAGGTCGCGCTGGTCGCGGTTAACACGGCCGGTGAAATCGAACGTTCCGCGATGCTGGGCATCCTGTTCCATATTCAGGTGAATATCACGAACCGTTATCTGTTCATCGTCTTCATGCTGGAATACCAGAACGCTGTCAGCCACGCGCAGGCGAGCGATATCGAACGACCATCCACGATCTTCTGCCAGATCCGGCAGTGTATTATCTTTTGGCGCAACAGGGGCATCGACTCCGCGCACAGCCTCGGTTTCAGGTATGAGTTGAATCACCGCGCCTTTGAGCATGACTTGCTTTACGCTGAGTTGGTGACTCAACAACGGCCACAAGGCGACGTCCAGACGCATATTGTCGGCACGAACAAGAGGTTCGCTGGCGCCTTCGGCCGTTAGCACCATGCGCCCGGAGAGGATGCTCAACTGGGGCCATACGTGCCAGCGCAGAGGACCATCCAACTGCAGTTGATATCCGCTACGCGCAGCAACTTGCTTCACCATGTATGCGCGAAAATCGTTCGGATTCACCAACAATACTAACGCAGAGAAACCGGCCACCAGCACGACCAGAAGAATCATCAGCGTCGTCAGAAATCGTCTCATGCTATCCCCAATGGACTGAAAAACACTCAGTCTTTATCGATCCGGCTGGCTACCGCGCCCTGCTGATCGCGATACTTCGCATCCTGGCGACGGTTGTAAGGTCGCGCTGCCGGGCCGGAAAGCGGTTCGAAGCTCAGCGCACCAATCGGCATACCGGGGCGCAGCGCCAACGGTAATTTTCCTGAGTTGTAAAATTCCAGGACGATGCAGCCCGACCAACCCGGATCAATACGGTGTGCCGTAACGTGTACCATCAGGCCCAGACGTGCCAGCGAAGAACGACCGTCTAACCAGCCAACAAGGTCGGAAGGTAGCGTAACGGACTCGAAAGTTACCGCCAGCGCTAATTCACCCGGATGCAGGAAAAACGCTTCACCATCTTTGAGGACAATTTCATCACTCATTACGCGGTCAAGCGCAGCGCTGACCTCATCCTTCGGCCCGCTCAAATCAATATACGCCGCCGTATGACCGCGGAACGTACGAAATTTGTTACCAAGACGCACATCTACCGTTGCGCCATTGATACGCTCGACAGGAGGACGTGGATTGATCGACAAACGACCTTCATCCAACCAGGCTTCAATATCTCGGTCACATAAACGCATGGCACTTTCTCCTTTCGTGCTTCAACCCCTTAATGCCAGGCGCATTAAGGGTGAACCAGGTTATCACTGAACGGTACACAATTCGCTGAACTTATTCAAAGAACTGACTGATTTTCGCCTTCAGAATATCGATAGCAATGCGGTTTTTACCCCCGCGAGGCACGATGATATCGGCGTATTGTTTTGAAGGCTCAATAAATTGCAGGAACATCGGACGTACGGTTTTTTGGTATTGCGCCATCACCGAATCCATTGAACGACCACGTTCATTCACATCCCGCTTGATACGGCGCATCAGGCAAATATCCAACGGCGTATCAACAAAAATGGAGAAGTTCATTTCGTCACGCAAACGCGCATCCGTCAGCAACAAAATGCCTTCCAGGATAATGACTTTCTTGGGTTCAATATGAATAGTTTCTTGTGTGCGCGTGTGTTCAACATAGCTATAAACGGGCAATTCAATGGCGGAACCACGTTTAAGTGTTTGCAGATGCTGAAACAGCAAACTGTGATCCATCGCGTTCGGATGGTCGTAGTTCGTTTTTACGCGTTCTTCCATCGACAGATGGCTTTGATCTTTGTAATAGCTGTCTTCGGGAATAACGCCAATATGTTCGTCACCGACTTGTTCACGCAATTCGCGATAAAGGGTACTGGCAATAAGACTCTTGCCGGAAGCCGATGCGCCGGCAATGCCGATAATGACGCACTGATGGGACTGATCAGTCATAAATTTAGCGACCTGATTAACCTGGATGTAAGGAAGGGCGGCGTCGAAACGCCAAACGCGGCAATTATAGGGATTTCAGCAGCGCGATGCCAGCCCAGGCTGCACCAATGCTTTCCCTGTCGCAAATTAAAACGGTTAATTTTAAAGCAGGCTCAATTTTTATTCACCCGCCTTAGGAATTAATGGCTTGAGCGTGTTAATTTATGAGCAACTGGCGTATAAATTGTAAATTATTTGTACTAGCATAAACGAAGATTAAACGTGATGCGGCCGGTAACTCTGCTGGCCGACATCGGCTATTTGGGTAAAGTGGTAATGAGTAAACAATTCCAACATGTTTTAGTTACCCTACCCCATCCTCTGCTGCGCCTGGCCAGTTTAGGTCTGGTGGCATTTATCTTTACGCTATTCTCGCTGGAGCTGTCGCGTTTCGGTACCCAACTGGCACCGCTTTGGTTTCCAACCTCAATCATGATGGTGGCGTTTTACCGCCATGCAGGAAAAATGTGGCCCGGGATAGCGCTGGCTTGCGCATTCGGCAGCATCGGCGCGTCTTTGCTGTTTTTTCCTGGCGGTTCGCTTAACTACACTTATACGACCATCAATATTATTGAAGCGGTCGCCGGCGCGATGTTATTGCGCAAACTGCTCCCCTGGTATAACCCCTTACAGAATCTGAATGACTGGGCGCGTTTGGCGTTAGGTAGCGCCGTCATCCCCCCGCTGTTAGGTGGTGTGCTGATGTGGCTACTGCTCCCGGAAGGAACCTCGTTAAATACGTTTCTCATTTGGGTGCTTTCCGAATCCATCGGCGCGCTGGCGCTGGTGCCATTGGGTCTGTTATTCAAGCCTCATTATCTGCTGCGCCACCGCGATCCACGTTTACTGCTTGAGACCCTCATCACGCTGCTCGTCACCTTAACGTTCAGTTGGCTCTCCATGATGTACGTGCCGTGGCCGTTTACCTGCGTCATTGTGTTGCTGATGTGGAGCGCAGTCCGTTTGCCACGTATGGAAGCATTTTTAATTTTCCTCAGCACCGTCATGATGGTCTCTCTGATGCTGGCTGCCAACCCATCGCTGCTCTACACGCCAAAAGCGAATGTGATGACCAGTATTCCGTGGCTGCCGTTTTTGATGATTCTGTTGCCAGCCAACATGATGACTATGGTGATGTACGCATTTCGGGCCGAGCGAAAACACATCTCTGAAAGCGAATCGCGTTTTCGTAATGCAATGGAATATTCCGCGATTGGCATGGCGCTGGTCGGTACCGAAGGGCAGTGGTTACAGGCAAACAAGGCGTTGTGTCAGTTTCTTGGCTACAGTCAGGATGAACTGAGAGCGCTGACCTTCCAGCAGCTCACCTGGCCGGAAGATCTGAATAACGACCTCGAACAACTCGGCATGTTGGCCCGTGGTGAAATCGATAGCTACTCCATGGAAAAGCGCTACTACACGCGTGCGGGCGACGTCGTCTGGGCATTGCTGGCCGTTTCGCTGGTACGCCACAGCGACAACACCCCGCTCTACTTTATTGCGCAGGTTGAAGACATAAACGACCTGAAGCACACCGAGTGGATGAATAAGCGACTGATGGAACGCATTACTCTCGCCAACGAAGCGGGCGGTATTGGTATCTGGGAGTGGGAACTGCAACCCGACGTGATCAGTTGGGATAAGCGCATGTTCGATCTCTATGAAGTCCCGCCGCATATCAAACCCAGTTGGCAAGTCTGGTACGAGTGCGTCGTACCGGAAGATCGCGAGCATGCTGAAAATGTGATTCGCGACTCTCTGGCCGCACGAATTCCCTTTAAACTCGAATTTCGTATTGCGGTACGTGACGGCGTGCGACACATCCGCTCGTTGGCTAACCGGGTGCTGAATAAAGACGGAGAAGTTGAACGCTTACTCGGCATTAATTTGGATATGACCGAGGTGAAGCAGCTCAACGAAGCGTTGTACCAGGAAAAAGAGCGCCTGCACATCACGCTGGACTCAATCGGCGAAGCGGTGATTTGTATTGATGTCGACATGAATGTGACCTTTATGAACCCGGTTGCCGAGAAGATGAGCGGCTGGCAGCAGGATGACGCAATAGGTATTCCATTACTGACAGTGCTGCGTATTACCTTTGGCGATAACGGGCCATTGATGGAAAACATCTACAGTGCCGATATGTCACGTACTGCCATAGAGCAGGAGGTGGTTTTGCATTGCCGTAACGGCAACAGTTACGACATTCAGTACAGCATTACGCCACTCAGTACCCTTGACGGCGGCAGCATTGGCTCCGTACTGGTCATTCAGGACGTCACCGAGTCGCGTAAGATGTTACGCCAGCTGAGCTACAGCGCGTCGCATGATGACCTCACCCATCTTGCTAACCGGGTCAGTTTCGAGAACCATCTGAAACAATTGCTACAAGCCGTACACGATACGCATCAACGCCATGTTCTGGTCTTTATCGATCTGGATAGGTTTAAAGCCGTGAACGATAGCGCGGGCCATGCCGCTGGCGATGCCCTGCTGCGCGAACTGGCTTCTCTGATGCTCAGCATGCTGCGTACCAGCGATGTACTGGCACGTCTCGGTGGCGATGAATTCGGCCTGTTGCTGCCTGATTGCAACATCGAAAGCGCTCGCTTTATCTCAGGCCGTATTATCAGCGCCATCAACGAGTATCAGTTCAGGTGGGAAGGCCGTCTGCACCGCATAGGCGCCAGTGCGGGTATTACGCTGATCGATGAGAAAAATCATGTCGCGACTGAGGTCATGTCTCAGGCAGATATCGCCTGCTATGCCGCCAAAAACAGCGGACGTGGCCGGGTCTGCGTGTATGAACCTCAGCAAAGTCAGACGCACACCTCACGGGAACTGCTGTCGTTTGATGAACAGAAACACATTATTGCACACAACCCGATGCTCATGATCGCCCGGGGTGTGGCCTCTCCACGCATTCCTGAGACATTCAGCTTCTGGCTCCTCTCACTGCGCCTGGGAACAGAGGACGGTGATGTTATCGAAGAGCATATCTTCCGTACCGGGCTCGTTGACCCTGCGCTTAATCATGCGCTTGACCGCCGGGTTTTTAACGAATTTTTCCAGCATGCAGCGACGGCGATTGCCAGTAAGGGACTCAGTATTGCCCTTCCCCTTTCTGCCGCCGGACTGTTGAGTACCGAACTTGTGGATGAACTGCTGGCGCAGTTGCAACGTAGTCCGCTACCACCACGCTTATTACACCTGACCATTCCAGCCGGAGTGATGAAATCGCATCCAGCTCAGAGCCTATCGGCCATTCAGCGGCTTCGTCACGCGGGTTGTCGGATTATTTTAAGCCAGGTTGGACGCGACTTAGAGATCGTTGAAAATCTGAAGTTTCACACCGTCGATTACCTGTTACTCGACAGTGAGATCAGCGCCAGTGTTCACGGCAACCTGATGGATGAAATGTGGGTTTCTATTATCCAGGGCCATGCGCAGCGACTGGATATCAAAACAATCGCCGGCCCCGTGCAAATGCCGCTTATTATGGACGCACTTTCTGGTATCGGTATTGATATGATCTACGGCGACATCATTGCTGATGCTCAGCCGTTGGATCTGCTACTCAATACCAGCAACTTCGCTATCAACTGACGGCTGCCACCTTTCCGTATACCAGATATGCAATAACGCATAGGAGCGCCACGGCTTCCAGCGCTCGGCATAGCGCCGGATCTGGGCTGGTGTCATGCCCGGAAAGCGTTGTTTGATCAAATAATCGTCAGGAAGAAAAACATCTTTCGCCTGCCAACCGCGTAGCGCGAAATAATTGGCAGTCCAGCGTCCTATACCGGGAAACGTTTGTAAGTGCTTTACGCCTTGCTCAATATCAGCTGGTGCAACCAATGCAAGCCTTCCGGTAAGCGTTGCTCGTGCCAGATGAATGAGCGCTTCGGCGCGTTTGAGCGGCATCCCTAAGGCTTTCAGATGCAAAGGCTCAGCAGCAGCCAGCGCTTGTGGTGTGGGAAAACACACATACTCAGGCACCTCATCAAGCCTGTCACCGTAGGCGTGTACAACTTTCGCGGTCAGTTTTGCCGCCATGGCAACGCTCACTAACTGGCCTAATATCGCCCTCACACCTTGCTCAAAAGCATCGACAGAGCCCGGCAGCCGCAGGCCAGGACGCGCTGCGCCCAGGCTGCCGAGAGCGTTAACAATATGCTGTGGACAGCAGCCAAGATCGAACAACCGCTCAATTTTGGCCAGGCAGTCTGGTGCAACGGGCTGTAACCCCGGACTTAGCCTGACCTGAAGCTGGTGTGTCTTCAGGTCAGGCACTACACTCACCAGCCCGCGATACTCACCGATTGCCAGGCTCCTGGCGTAATACAGCTCCCCGACGGTTTCGACGCCTTCCACCGCACGGGCGGCAAGAAACCCTAGCATCCAGGACCAGTCATAGGGCGGCTGCCAGCTCAGTGTTAACATTCAGGTGTCCTTTTTAGTTAAAGCTACAGCATAAACGGTATTCAATCGATACGCCTTGCTTTCATATTCCAGTTGTCGGGGCGGCAACATTTCGCTAAAGTCACGCCCCTTCTTCACTGGCATGGGGATTTCTACGGTGTTTATTGGTTTTGACTACGGTACGGCAAACTGTTCAGTAGCCGTAATGCGTGACGGGCAGCCACACTTGCTCAAAATGGAAAATAACAGCACGCTACTGCCCTCAATGCTTTGTGCGCCTACGCGTGAAGCGGTGAGCGAATGGTTGTATCGCCATCATGATGTCCCCACGACGGATGCCGAAACACAGGCGCTTCTGAGTCGTGCGATGCGTTATAACCGCGATGAAGACATCGATGTTAGCGCCAATAGCGTGCAGTTTGGACTGGCGTCACTGGCGCAATACATTGACGACCCGGAAGAGGTTTACTTTGTTAAATCGCCAAAATCATTCCTGGGTGCCAGCGGCCTGAAGCCGCAGCAGGTTGCGCTATTTGAGGATTTGGTCTGCGCGATGATGCTGCATATTCGCAATCAGGCGCAAAAGCAGCTACCTGAAGCCATCACCCAGGCCGTTATTGGTCGCCCGATCAACTTCCAGGGGTTAGGTGGCGATGATGCCAACGCCCAGGCGCAGGGTATTCTTGCGCGTGCGGCAAAGCGTGCTGGTTTTCAGGATGTGGTTTTTCAGTACGAGCCGGTAGCCGCGGGTCTGGATTTTGAAGCAACCTTGCAGGAAGAAAAACGCGTACTGGTGGTGGACATCGGCGGTGGTACCACTGACTGTTCGCTACTGCTAATGGGACCGCAATGGCATCAGCGCGCCGATCGCGAAAACAGCCTGCTGGGACACAGCGGCTGCCGCGTGGGCGGTAACGATCTGGATATTGCGCTGGCCTTTAAACATCTGATGCCACTGTTGGGTATGGGCGGCGAAACGGAAAAAGGCATCGCATTGCCGATTTTACCCTGGTGGAACGCGGTCGCGATCAACGATGTTCCGGCACAAAGTGATTTCTACAGCACCGCCAACGGACGTTTACTCAACGATCTGATCCGCGATGCACGTGAAGCAGATAAAGTGGCGCTGCTGCTTAAAGTCTGGCGTGAACGCCTGAGTTATCGCCTGGTTCGCAGCGCAGAAGAGAGCAAAATTGCGCTTTCTGACCAGACAAACGTTACCGCGGCACTGCCGTTTATCAGCGATGCGCTGGCCACTGCTATCAGCCAGCAAGGACTGGAAGCGGCGTTAAACCAACCGCTGGCACGTATTCTTGAGCAGGTTCAGTTAGCGCTGGATAACGCGCAGGAAAAACCGGATGTCATTTATCTGACCGGCGGTAGCGCCCGTTCACCGCTGATCAAAAAAGCCCTTGCTGAACAGCTTCCGGGGATCCCTATCGCCGGTGGCGATGACTTCGGCTCTGTCACCGCCGGGCTGGCTCGCTGGGCGGAAGTGGTTTTCCGCTAAGCTGCTCGCAGGCTGAAAAGCGTGCGTATTGACATCATCGTTACTGTGGATTACTTTCAGGAGTGAGGGTTAGGGAGGTTTTACCCTCCCCCTGGTGTCTTAGTAAGCCGAGAAGCTAATGACTAAGAGTATCACCAGTATGATGACCTGCTTCATCATAACCCTTTCCTTTTTTTGGCCCCTTCCTCGGGAGGGGTTTTCCCGTTCCAGCGTCCCGCTGAAATCTCTGGCTTGCCTCCTTATTGCCTTGACCACACTCTGGCACACTATTTCGCATTGGTGATTTTCGCTGCTGATTGTTGCGTAATGCCTCGCAAAGCCGCGCCGTCATTCAGACGAATCCCTACAGTGTTTCATAATTCCTCCATTTTTCTCCCTTGTTCACTGGCTAAACTAGTATCATTCCGCGAAACGTTTCAGGATGAGAAACTCATAACAATGAAAGGCCGTAACAAATCCCGCTGGGTGATAGTAATCGTGATCGTCGTGGCCGCCATCGCCGCCTTCTGGTTCTGGCAAAGTCGCAGCGAACCTCAGGGAACAGCCCCCGGCGCGACCCGTCAGACACAGCCCGCTCCGGCAACGGGACGGCGAGGAATGCGTTCCGGTCCGTTGGCTCCGGTTCAGGCGGCGACGGCAGTCGAACAAGCCGTTCCACGCTATCTGACCGGGCTGGGTACCATTACTGCCGCGAACACCGCGACGGTACGCAGTCGCGTGGACGGCCAACTCATCGCCATACACTTTCAGGAAGGGCAACAGGTGAAAGCCGGCGATCTGCTCGCCGAGATCGACCCGAGCCAGTTTAACGTTGCGTTGGCGCAGGCGCAGGGACAGTTAGCGAAAGATAAAGCCACGCTGGCCAATGCTCGTCGCGACCTCGCCCGCTATCAGCAATTGGTCAAAACGAATCTGGTCTCTCGTCAGGAACTGGATGCGCAACAGGCGCTGGTCAACGAAACACAAGGGACGATAAAAGCCGATGAAGCCAGCGTCGCCAGCGCGCAATTGCAACTCGACTGGAGCCGGATAACGGCTCCAGTTGATGGTCGGGTAGGCCTGAAGCTTGTGGATGTGGGTAACCAGATATCCAGCAGCGATACCACCGGGATTGTCGTCATTACACAAACCCATCCTATTGATCTGGTTTTCACTCTGCCAGAGAACGATATCGCGACCGTCGTACAGGCACAGAAATCGGGGACGCCACTGAAAGTTGAGGCCTGGGACCGTACCAACTCGCAAAAACTGAGCGAAGGCGTGCTGCTGAGCCTCGACAACCAGATTGACGCCACCACCGGCACCATCAAAGCAAAGGCCCGCTTTAACAACCAGGACGATGCCTTGTTCCCGAATCAGTTTGTTAACGCTCGCATGCTCGTCGATACCGAACAAAATGCCGTCGTGATCCCGACTGCCGCACTACAAATGGGTAACGAAGGCCACTTTGTCTGGGTGCTGAACAGCGACAACAAAGTCAGCAAACATTTGGTTAAACCAGGTATTCAGGACAGCCAGAACGTCGTTATCTCCGCCGGACTGTCCGCGGGCGATCGCGTCGTCACCGACGGAATTGATCGTCTGACGGAAGGGGCTAAAGTCGAGGTCGTGGAGGCTCACGCCGCCACCGCTAGCGACGACAAAGCCGCACCGCGCGGTTATGGCAAAAAAGGAGCGAGCTCCTGATGCAGGTGTTACCTCCCGGCAATACAGGCGGCCCGTCCCGCCTGTTTATTCTGCGCCCCGTCGCTACCACTTTGCTGATGGTCGCGATTCTGCTTGCCGGTATCATCGGCTACCGTTTCCTGCCCATTGCGGCATTACCGGAAGTGGATTACCCCACCATTCAGGTCATAACGCTCTATCCCGGAGCCAGCCCGGATGTCATGACGTCTGCGGTTACCGCTCCGCTTGAACGCCAGTTCGGGCAGATGTCCGGCCTGAAACAAATGTCCTCCCAAAGTTCCGGTGGGGCATCGGTCGTCACGTTGCAGTTTCAACTGACCCTGCCACTGGATGTTGCCGAGCAGGAAGTTCAGGCCGCCATCAATGCTGCCACCAATTTATTACCGAGTGACCTACCTAACCCACCGGTTTACAGCAAAGTTAATCCAGCGGATCCGCCGATCATGACGCTGGCCGTCACCTCGAGCGCCATGCCGATGACGCAAGTGGAAGATATGGTGGAAACCCGTGTCGCGCAGAAAATCTCCCAGGTTTCCGGTGTTGGCCTGGTGACACTTTCTGGCGGCCAGCGTCCGGCGGTCCGCGTGAAGCTTAATGCACAGGCGATTGCAGCGCTCGGTCTGACCAGCGAAACCATCCGTACGGCGATTACCGGCGCCAACGTCAATTCCGCCAAAGGGAGTCTTGATGGACCAACGCGCGCCGTTACGCTTTCCGCTAATGACCAGATGCAGTCTGCAGATGAGTATCGCCAGTTAATCGTTGCCTATAAAAATGGTGCACCAGTACGACTTGGTGATGTCGCCACCGTCGAACAAGGTGCAGAAAACAGCTGGCTTGGGGCATGGGCCAACAAACAACAAGCCATCGTGATGAACGTACAGCGTCAGCCTGGCGCAAATATTATCGCCACGGCGGACAGTATTCGGCAAATGCTGCCGCAACTGACGGAAAGCCTGCCGAAATCGGTGAAGGTAACTGTACTTTCGGATCGTACGACCAATATTCGCGCTTCCGTTGCCGACACTCAGTTCGAACTGATGCTGGCAATTGCGTTGGTCGTCATGATTATCTACCTGTTTCTGCGCAATATTCCTGCCACCATCATTCCTGCAGTTGCCGTTCCGCTATCGCTGATCGGGACCTTCGCGGTAATGGTCTTTCTTGATTTCTCCATCAACAACCTGACATTGATGGCGCTGACCATCGCCACGGGTTTTGTGGTGGATGATGCCATTGTGGTTATCGAGAATATTTCGCGCTATATCGAAAAAGGGGAAAAACCACTGACCGCAGCCCTGAAAGGTGCAGGCGAGATTGGTTTTACCATCATCTCCCTGACGTTTTCATTGATTGCAGTATTGATCCCACTGCTATTCATGGGCGATATCGTCGGGCGCTTGTTCCGCGAATTCGCCGTTACGCTGGCGGTAGCGATTCTGATTTCCGCCGTCGTATCGCTAACCCTTACGCCGATGATGTGTGCGCGCATGCTCAGTCAGGCGTCATTGCGTAAACAAAACCGCTTCTCCCGCGCCTCAGAAAAAATGTTCGATCGGGTGATTGCCGGATACGGACACTGGCTGGCAAAGGTACTTAACCACCCGTGGTTAACGCTTAGCGTAGCCCTCGGTACGTTGGCCCTGAGCGTCATGCTGTGGGTGTTTATCCCAAAAGGCTTCTTCCCAATTCAGGATAACGGCATTATTCAGGGTACGCTGCAGGCTCCACAATCCAGTTCATTTGCCAGCATGGCTCAGCGTCAACGCCAGGTTTCCGATGTGATCCTCAACGATCCTGCGGTAGAAAGCCTGACGGCCTTCGTGGGGGTTGACGGCACTAACCCCGCGCTGAACAGTGCACGTCTGCAAATTAATCTTAAACCGTTGGATGAACGCGACGATCGCGTACAGAAAGTGATCGCCCGATTACAGGATGAGGTAGACAGAGTCCCTGGCGTTGACCTTTATCTCCAGCCCACGCAGGATCTGACGATTGATACCCAGGTCAGCCGAACGCAATACCAGTTTACGTTACAAGCTAACTCTCTTGACGCCCTCAGCACGTGGGTCCCACAGCTGCTTGAAAAATTGCAGCAGTTACCACAATTGTCTGATGTTAGCAGCGACTGGCAGGATCAAGGGTTGGTCGCGTATGTGAACGTCAATCGTGACAGCGCCAGCCGTTTAGGGATCAGTATGGCGGATGTCGATAACGCCCTGTACAACGCCTTCGGACAGCGTTTGATTTCGACTATCTACACACAGGCAAACCAGTATCGCGTGGTGTTAGAGCATAACACTGACAGCACACCGGGACTTGCCGCGCTGGATACCATTCGTCTGACCAGTAGCGATGGCGGAATCGTACCGCTCAGCGCTATCGCCAGCATTGAGCAGCGTTTTGCCCCGCTTTCGATTAACCATCTCGATCAATTCCCGGTAACGACTATCTCGTTCAATGTGCCAGATAATCAGTCGTTGGGCGATGCGGTACAGGCGATTCAGGATGCCGAAAAAACACTTAACCTGCCCGCAAATATCACCACTCAGTTCCAGGGCAGTACGCTGGCCTTCCAGGCTGCCCTGGGCAACACCATCTGGCTGATTGTGGCAGCAGTGGTCGCGATGTATATCGTGCTCGGCGTATTGTACGAAAGCTTTATTCACCCGATTACGATTCTCTCTACGCTTCCCACTGCGGGTGTCGGGGCGTTGCTGGCGCTCATGATTGCCGGCAGCGAACTGGACGTGATCGCGATCATCGGCATTATTTTGCTCATCGGGATCGTGAAGAAAAACGCCATCATGATGATCGACTTTGCCCTTGCCGCGGAACGTGAGCAGGGAATGTCACCGCGCGATGCCATTTTCCAGGCCTGTCTGCTGCGTTTTCGCCCTATCCTGATGACCACGCTGGCAGCGCTACTGGGGGCGTTGCCACTGATGCTAAGTACCGGTGTAGGTGCAGAGTTACGCCGTCCATTAGGTATTGGCATGGTTGGCGGTTTGCTGGTCAGCCAGGTCCTGACGTTGTTTACCACACCGGTGATTTACCTGCTGTTTGACCGACTGTCGCTGTATGTGAAAAACCGCTTCCCGCGTCAGCGAGAGGACGCGTAAATGAAATTTTTTGCGCTTTTCATCCATCGCCCGGTGGCGACCATTCTTATTTCCGTCGCCATTACCCTGTGCGGCATACTGGGCTTTCGTCTGTTGCCAGTGGCCCCCCTGCCGCAGGTTGATTTTCCGGTAATCATGGTCAGTGCATCACTACCGGGAGCATCACCAGAAACAATGGCGTCATCTGTAGCAACCCCACTGGAACGCTCGCTTGGGCGGATCGCGGGCGTAAATGAGATGACATCAAGCAGCTCGCTTGGTAGCACGCGCATTATTCTCGAATTTAAATTTGACCGCGACATCAACGGTGCAGCACGGGACGTACAGGCCGCCATTAACGCGGCGCAAAGCCTACTGCCCAGCGGGATGCCCAGCCGCCCAACGTATCGGAAGGCCAACCCTTCAGATGCCCCGATCATGATCCTGACGCTGACATCGGACACGTACTCGCAAGGTGAATTATACGATTTCGCCTCGACGCAACTGGCGCAGACCATCGCACAAATCAACGGCGTCGGTGATGTGGATGTCGGAGGAAGCGCTCTTCCCGCCGTGCGCGTGGGGCTTAATCCGCAGGCGCTGTTTAACCAGGGGGTATCGCTGGACGCGGTGCGTAGCGCTATCGATAACGCCAACGTACGTAAACCGCAGGGCGCTATCGAAGATGAAACCCATCGCTGGCAGGTACAAACCAACGATGAGCTAAAAACCGCGGCGGAATATAAGCCAGTTATCATCCACTATAACAACGGCGCAGCTGTGCGACTGGGGGATGTTGCATCTGTCAGTGATTCGGTGCAGGACGTACGCAATGCGGGGATGACCAATGCCAAACCGGCCATTCTGTTGATGATCCGCAAACTGCCGGAAGCCAATATTATTCAGACGGTCGACAGCATTCGCGCCAAACTACCGGAGCTACAAACGATGGTCCCGGCCGCTATCGATCTGCAAATCGCCCAGGATCGTTCACCCACTATCCGCGCCTCGCTGGCTGAAGTAGAGCAAACGCTGATTATCTCCGTGGCGTTGGTTATCCTGGTGGTGTTTGTCTTCCTGCGCTCCGGGCGTGCCACCCTAATCCCCGCTGTGGCGGTTCCGGTCTCGCTGATTGGTACGTTTGCCGCGATGTATCTGTGTGGATTTAGCCTCAACAATCTGTCGTTGATGGCGCTAACCATCGCAACGGGTTTTGTCGTCGATGATGCCATTGTGGTACTGGAGAACATTGCACGCCATCTCGAAGCGGGAATGAAACCGTTACAGGCGGCGCTACAAGGCACGCGCGAGGTGGGTTTCACCGTTCTCTCCATGAGCCTGTCGCTGGTGGCGGTGTTTCTGCCACTGCTGTTAATGGGCGGGCTGCCAGGGCGACTGTTACGCGAGTTTGCCGTCACCCTGTCGGTGGCTATCGGTATTTCACTGCTGGTATCGCTGACGTTGACGCCGATGATGTGCGGCTGGATGCTCAAATCCAGCACGCCACGCGAACAATCACGTAAGCGGGGATTTGGCCGTGTACTGGTGGCATTACAACAAAGCTACGCCACTTCGCTGAAGTGGGTGCTACGCCACACACGCATGGTGGGCGTGGTGCTACTCGCAACCATTGCCCTGAACGTCTGGCTCTATATTTCAATCCCCAAAACCTTCTTCCCGGAACAGGATACCGGCGTACTCATGGGCGGTATCCAGGCCGATCAGAGCATTTCGTTTCAGGCGATGCGAGGCAAACTGCAGGACTTTATGAAGATCATCCGCGACGATCCTGCGGTGAATAACGTCACCGGGTTTACCGGCGGTTCACGCGTCAACAGCGGAATGATATTTATCACCCTGAAGCCTCGTGGAGAACGCCACGAAACGGCGCAACAGGTGATCGACCGCCTGCGTGTGAAGCTTGCCAAAGAACCCGGCGCAAACCTGTTTCTGATGGCGGTGCAGGATATTCGCGTCGGCGGTCGTCAGGCTAATGCCAGCTACCAATACACTCTGTTGTCAGATGACCTCGCCGCACTACGCGAATGGGAACCGAAAATTCGTAAGGCGCTGGCCGCCCTGCCCCAGTTGGCGGACGTTAACTCCGATCAGCAGGACAACGGCGCAGAAATGAATCTGATCTACGATCGTGACACCATGTCACGTCTGGGAATCGACGTTGAAGCTGCCAACAGCCTGCTGAATAACGCCTTTGGTCAGCGACAAATTTCAACCATCTATCAGCCGATGAACCAGTACAAAGTGGTGATGGAAGTCGACCCACGCTACACCCAGGATATCAGCGCCCTGGACAAAATGTTCGTCATCAACAGCGATGGCAAAGCAATACCGTTGTCGTACTTTGCCAAATGGCAACCGGCAAATGCGCCGCTATCGGTGAATCACCAGGGGTTGTCTGCCGCCTCAACCGTATCATTTAACCTGCCGACCGGTTCTTCACTTTCTGAAGCGACGGAGGCCATCAACCGAACCATGACCCAGCTTGGAGTACCGTCAACGGTACGTGGTAGCTTTGCGGGTACCGCGCAGGTATTTCAGGACACCATGAACTCACAGGTGATCCTGATTATCGCCGCCATCGCCACCGTCTATATCGTGCTGGGTATGCTGTATGAAAGCTATGTTCACCCACTGACTATTCTCTCCACGCTGCCTTCTGCCGGCGTTGGGGCCTTACTGGCGCTGGAGCTGTTCAATGCCCCGTTCAGCCTAATCGCCCTGATAGGGATCATGCTATTAATTGGCATTGTGAAGAAAAACGCCATCATGATGGTCGATTTTGCGCTGGAAGCGCAGAGAAATGGCAAGTTGCAGCCGGAAGAAGCGATTTTCCAGGCCTGCCTGCTGCGCTTTCGCCCAATAATGATGACCACGCTGGCGGCCCTGTTTGGTGCGCTGCCGCTGGTATTATCCGCAGGTGACGGCTCTGAACTACGTCAACCATTGGGGATAACTATTGTTGGCGGGCTGGTTGTCAGTCAGCTACTGACGCTGTACACCACTCCGGTGGTCTATCTCTTTTTCGACCGTCTGCGTCTGCGTTTTTCGCGTAAAAACAGCAAACCGGTAGCAGAGTTATGACAGAACTTCCCGACAGCACCCGCTGGCAACTTTGGATTGTGGCATTTGGCTTTTTTATGCAGTCGCTGGATACCACCATCGTCAACACCGCGCTTCCCTCGATGGCCAAAAGCCTCGGGGAAAGCCCACTGCATATGCACATGGTCATTGTGTCGTATGTACTTACCGTCGCCGTAATGCTCCCTGCCAGCGGTTGGCTGGCCGATAAAATCGGTGTGCGCAATATATTCTTCACCGCGATCATTCTGTTTACGCTGGGATCGCTATTTTGCGCCTGGTCCGGAACGCTGAATGAACTGGTGATGGCTCGCGTGTTACAAGGTGTAGGCGGCGCGATGATGGTGCCCGTCGGCAGGTTGACGGTGATGAAAATCGTCCCACGCGAGCAATACATGGCGGCAATGACATTCGTCACCTTGCCCGGTCAGATTGGTCCTCTTCTGGGCCCGGCATTAGGTGGCATCCTGGTGGAATATGCCTCCTGGCACTGGATATTTCTGATTAACATTCCGGTTGGCATTGTCGGGGCAATAGCGACGTTAATGCTGATGCCCAACTACACCATGCAAACTCGCCGTTTCGATCTTTCTGGATTCATTATGCTGGCTGTCGGCATGGCGGTACTCACGTTAGCGCTCGATGGTAGTAAGGGAACCGGCATTTCCCATATCACGCTGGCAGCGCTGGTTGTCTGTGGCGTACTGGCGATCCTGCTGTATCTGAAACACGCCCACAACAACCCTCGTGCACTGTTTAGTCTGCATCTGTTTCGTACACACACCTTCTCGTTAGGGCTGTTCGGCAGCTTCGCCGGGCGGATTGGTAGCGGGATGTTGCCGTTCATGACCCCGGTATTTCTGCAGATTGGATTAGGGTTTTCGCCATTTCATGCCGGATTGATGATGATTCCGATGGTGCTGGGCAGTATGGGAATGAAACGCATCGTGGTCCAGGTCGTCAACCGGTTTGGCTACCGTCGCGTACTGGTCACCACCACGCTTGGCCTGTCGATGGTCAGCCTGTTGCTGATGAGCACCGCGTTACTCGGTTGGTATTACGCCCTGCCGTTCATACTGTTCTTACAGGGGATGGTCAATTCTACCCGCTTCTCATCAATGAACACGCTGACGCTAAAAGACCTGCCGGATGACCTCGCGAGCAGCGGCAACAGCCTGCTGTCAATGATCATGCAACTGTCGATGAGTATTGGGGTAACCATCGCCGGTCTGTTGTTAGGCATGTTCGGGCAACAGCATATCGCCATCGACAGCGCGTCTACGCATACCGTCTTTATGTATACCTGGTTGTGCATTGCGTTCCTTATCGCACTGCCCGCCCTCATTTTTGCCCGCGTGCCGAACGACACGCAGACCAACGCGGTGATTTCACGGCGCAAAAGGAGCACCTGATGAAGTTCTGGCGGCCCGGTATCACCGGCAAACTCTTCCTGGCTATTTTCGCCACCTGCATTGTGCTGCTGATCAGTATGCACTGGGCCGTGCGCATTAGCTTCGAACGCGGTTTTATTGACTATATCAAGCACGGTAACGAACAGCGGCTGCAAATGCTCAGCGATGCGTTAAGCGAGCAGTACGAGCAGCACGGCAACTGGCGATTCTTACGCAATAACGATCGTTTTGTTTTCCAGATCCTGCGCTCTTTTGAACACGACAATGACGATGATAAACCGGGACCCGGCATGCCGCCGCACGGCTGGCGTACGCAATTTTGGGTGGTCGATCAAAGTGCCCGTGTGCTGGTCGGCCCGCGCGGCCCAGTTCCTCGCGACGGCATGCGCCATCCCATACGCGTTAACGGTAGCGAAGTGGGCGCCGTGATCGCCTCCCCCGTAGAACGGCTGACGCGGAATACGGATATCAATTTCGACATGCAGCAAAGACGATCCAGTTGGCTTATTGTGGCGCTCTCCACGATCCTTGCCGCGCTGGCGACGTTTACGCTGGCGCGCAGCCTGCTGGCCCCGGTTAAGCGGTTGGTGGAAGGCACACACAAACTGGCGGCCGGCGATTTTACCACCCGCGTGGTTCCCACCAGTACCGATGAACTGGGTAAACTGGCGCAGGATTTCAACCAGCTCGCCAGTACGCTGGAAAAAAACCAGCAGATGCGCCGGGACTTTATGGCTGATATCTCTCACGAACTGCGCACGCCGCTGGCTGTTTTGCGCGGCGAACTCGAAGCCATTCAGGATGGTGTCCGCCAGTTCACGCCCGACTCCGTTGCCTCTTTGCAGGCTGAAGTGGGTACGCTCACCAAACTGGTAGACGATCTCCACCAGCTTTCTATGTCTGATGAAGGGGCGCTGGCCTACCAGAAAACCTCGCTGGACCTGATCCCTCTGCTGGAAGTGGCGAGCGGCGCGTTTCGCGAACGCTTCGCCAGCCGTGGACTGACGATCCAACTTTCACTCCCGGACAGCATGACGGTCTTTGGCGACAGGGATCGCCTGATGCAACTGTTTAACAACCTACTGGAAAACAGCCTACGCTACACCGACAGCGGTGGCGGTCTGCATATCAGCGCCGAACAGCGCGAGCGGATGGTGTTACTAACCTTCGCCGATTCCGCTCCCGGCGTTAGCGACGAACAGCTACAGAAACTGTTTGAACGTTTTTATCGTACCGAAGGGTCCCGTAACCGGGCCAGCGGAGGGTCCGGGCTGGGGCTGGCGATTTGTGTCAACATTGTCCAGGCGCATAATGGTCTGATCCGCGCCGCCCATTCGCCTTTTGGCGGGGTTAGCATTACAGTAGAGTTACCGCTGGAACGCGACTTACAGAGAGATGTATGACTGAGTTACCCATTGATGAAAACACGCCGCGTATTCTGATCGTGGAAGACGAACCCAAGCTGGGGCAACTGCTCATCGACTACCTGCGTGCGGCAAGCTATGCCCCTACGCTCATCAACCACGGCGATCAGGTGTTGCCTTACGTACGCCAGACGCCACCCGACCTGATCTTGTTAGATCTGATGTTGCCAGGTACCGACGGTCTGACTTTGTGTCGGGAAATTCGTCGTTTCTCTGACGTCCCGATTATGATGGTGACCGCCAAAATCGAAGAGATTGACCGCCTGCTGGGGCTGGAGATCGGCGCAGATGACTACATTTGTAAACCGTACAGCCCGCGGGAAGTCGTCGCACGAGTGAAAACGATCCTGCGCCGGTGTAAGCCACAGCGCGAGTTGCAACAGATGGATGCAGAAAGTCCGCTGATCGTCGATGAAGGCCGTTTTCAGGCATCGTGGCGTGGAAAAATGCTCGACCTGACGCCCGCTGAATTTCGCTTACTCAAAACGCTGTCGCATGAACCGGGAAAAGTGTTCTCCCGCGAGCAATTGCTCAACCATCTCTACGATGACTACCGCGTCGTTACCGACCGCACCATCGACAGCCATATCAAGAACCTGCGCCGTAAACTGGAATCGCTGGATGCAGAGCAGTCGTTTATCCGCGCGGTCTATGGCGTAGGATATCGCTGGGAAGCCGATGCCTGCCGGATTGCTTAATCTGCCAGAAGTCAATCAAGGCCGGGTAAGGCAAAACGCCCCCCCGGCACAATAACTTTACCTGCCCGTCACGCAGCGATACAATGCCCGCCCTTAATATGGGGGCACTCCCCCAACCGTTTCATTCAGTGAAGCGAGTCTGACCTGTCATCAGAACGAGAAAATTATGTTTAAACCGGAACTCCTTTCCCCGGCGGGAACGCTGAAAAATATGCGTTACGCTTTCGCTTATGGCGCAGATGCTGTGTATGCGGGCCAACCGCGCTACTCTCTGCGTGTGCGCAACAACGAATTCAATCACGAAAACCTGCAGCTCGGCATTAATGAAGCCCATGAACTGGGTAAAAAATTCTATGTGGTGGTTAACATTGCCCCGCATAACGCCAAGCTGAAAACCTTCATTCGTGACCTGAAACCCGTTGTGGAAATGGGGCCGGATGCGCTGATCATGTCCGATCCAGGTCTTATCATGCTGGTGCGTGAGAACTTCCCCGATATGGACATTCACCTGTCGGTACAGGCTAACGCCGTAAACTGGGCAACGGTAAAATTCTGGAAGCAAATGGGCCTGACCCGCGTGATCCTGTCCCGCGAACTGTCGCTGGAAGAAATTGAAGAGATCCGCACCCAGGTTCCGGATATGGAGATTGAAATCTTCGTTCACGGTGCGCTGTGCATGGCCTACTCCGGCCGCTGCCTGCTCTCCGGCTACATCAACAAGCGCGACCCTAACCAGGGTACCTGTACCAACGCCTGCCGCTGGGAATACAACGTGCAGGAAGGTAAAGAAGATGTGGTGGGTAATATCGTGCACAAATACGAACCCATCCCGGTACAAAACGTGGAACCGACGCTTGGGATCGGCGCGCCTACCGACAAAGTGTTTATGATTGAAGAAGCCCAGCGTCCGGGTGAATACATGACCGCGTTCGAAGACGAACACGGCACTTACATCATGAACTCAAAAGATTTACGCGCAATTGCCCACGTTGAACGCCTGACCCAGATGGGCGTACATTCGCTGAAAATCGAAGGCCGCACCAAGTCTTACTATTACTGCGCCCGTACCGCACAGGTCTATCGTAAAGCCATTGACGATGCTGCAGCCGGTAAACCGTTCGATCCGCAACTGCTGGAAACGCTGGAAGGCCTGGCGCACCGTGGTTATACCGAAGGATTCCTGCGCCGCCACACGCATGACGACTATCAGAACTACGAATACGGTTTTTCTGTTTCCGAACGTCAGCAGTTTGTCGGTGAATTCACCGGCGAACGCAAAGGCGATCTGGCCGCTGTGCTGGTGAAAAACAAATTCACCGTCGGTGACAGTCTGGAGCTGATGACGCCGCAGGGTAACGTCAATTTCACCCTTGAGCAGATGGAAAACGCCAAAGGCGAAGCTATGCCAGTTGCGCCTGGTGATGGTTATACCGTATGGATGCCCGTACCGCAGGATATCGATCTGAATTATGCATTACTGATGCGTAATTTTGCCGGTGAGTCCACGCGCAATCCACATGCTAAGTAGTTAATTACGGTTATTTTTCAGCGTTCGGAAGATTCTTAGAAATCGATCACATACCGTTTCGTTCATTAAGGGTATTATCCCACCCGCTGAAAAACATAACCCATAAATGCTAGCTGTACCAGGAACCACCTCCTTAGCCTGCGTAATCTCCCTTACGCAGGCTTATTTTTTGCCTGCCGTTTAAACTCTTTGAGCCCCCCCAATTCAAATCACGACTTTCAGGCAAAAAAAACCGGGCATTACGCCCGGCTTATTATGTGATTAGAAATCAATGTGCAGCTTCTGGCTTGTGCTTTTGCGCACTCTGAAAACCGTAGGTCAGCTCATTTTTTTCTTTATCCAGCGCGACGGTAACCTGACCGCCATCCACCAGCGAACCAAACAGCAATTCGTTGGCCAATGGTTTTTTCAGGTTGTCCTGAACCACTCGCGTCATCGGACGTGCGCCCATTGCGCGGTCGTAGCCTTTTTCCGCCAGCCAGTTACGTGCTTCCTGACTCACTTCCAGAGAGACACCTTTCTGATCCAGCTGAACCTGCAACTCGACAATAAATTTATCCACCACCTGATGAATCACCTCAGTAGAGAGATGATCGAACCAGATAATGTTGTCGAGGCGGTTACGGAATTCCGGCGTAAACACTTTTTTGATTTCGCCCATCGCATCAGTACTGTTGTCCTGATGAATAAGCCCAATCGATTTACGCTCAGTTTCACGTACCCCGGCGTTGGTCGTCATCACCAGCACCACGTTGCGGAAATCCGCTTTACGCCCGTTATTGTCAGTCAGCGTACCGTTATCCATGACCTGCAGCAGCAGGTTAAAGACATCCGGGTGCGCTTTTTCAATTTCATCCAGCAGCAGTACAGCATGCGGATGTTTAATCACCGCATCGGTCAGTAAACCGCCCTGGTCGAAACCGACATACCCAGGAGGCGCACCAATCAAGCGGCTGACAGTATGACGTTCCATATATTCGGACATATCAAAACGCAGCAGTTCGATGCCCAGCGCTTTAGACAACTGCACCGTAACTTCGGTCTTACCGACGCCAGTCGGTCCGGCGAACAGGAACGAACCGACAGGTTTATGCTCATGACCCAGACCGGCACGGCTCATTTTGATCGCTTCCGTCAGTGCTTCAATGGCTTTATCCTGCCCGAATACCAGCATTTTCAGACGGCTGCCCAGATTTTTCAGCGTATCACGATCGCTCTGTGAAACGCTCTTCTCCGGGATCCGCGCAATGCGGGCCACCACGGACTCGATATCTGCCACGTTGACGGTTTTCTTGCGCTTGCTGACCGGCATCAGACGTGCCCGCGCGCCCGCTTCATCAATCACGTCAATCGCTTTATCCGGCAGGTGGCGATCGTTAATGTATTTCACCGCCAGTTCGACCGCTGCACGTACCGCTTTGGCGGTGTAGCGAACGTCATGGTGCGCTTCGTACTTCGGTTTCAGACCGTTGATGATCTGCACGGTCTCTTCCACTGACGGCTCAGTGATATCGATCTTCTGGAAGCGACGCGCTAACGCACGGTCTTTCTCAAAGATATTGCTGAACTCCTGATAAGTGGTTGAACCTATCACACGAATTTTCCCGCTGGAGAGCAGCGGCTTGATCAGGTTAGCCGCATCCACCTGGCCGCCCGATGCCGCACCCGCACCGATAATGGTGTGGATCTCATCGATAAACAGAATGCTGTTGGTATCCTGTTCCAGTTGTTTCAGCAGCGCCTTAAAGCGTTTTTCAAAATCACCGCGGTATTTGGTACCCGCCAGCAATGAACCGATATCCAGAGAGTACAGCGTACAATCAGCCATCACTTCCGGCACATCCCCCTGGACAATACGCCAGGCGAGACCTTCGGCAATCGCCGTTTTCCCCACGCCGGATTCACCCACCAGCAGTGGGTTATTTTTACGCCGACGACACAGTACCTGAATGGCTCGCTCCAGCTCTTTTTCGCGGCCAATAAGCGGATCAATCCCGCCCACGCGAGCCAGCTGGTTAAGGTTAGTCGTGAAGTTCTCCATACGGTCCTCCCCGCCAGCTTGCTCTTCGTTATTTGGCTGATTCCCGGAGTCAGAAGACTGACTCGGTTCGTCTTTACGCGTGCCATGAGAAATGAAATTCACCACGTCCAGGCGACTGACTTCATGCTTACGCAGCAGATAGGCCGCCTGTGACTCCTGCTCGCTGAAGATAGCAACCAGCACATTAGCGCCAGTCACTTCATTGCGCCCGGAGGACTGAACATGAAAGACAGCACGTTGCAAAACACGCTGAAAACTCAACGTCGGCTGCGTGTCGCGCTCTTCTTCGCTGGCAGGCAATACGGGTGTGGTTTGTTCAATGAAGGCTTCGAGTTCCTGACGGAGCGCCACCAGATCCACAGAACACGCTTCCAGCGCTTCGCGGGCCGATGGGTTACTGAGCAACGCCAGTAACAAGTGCTCGACGGTCATAAACTCATGTCGGTGCTCGCGCGCTCTGGCGAAAGCCATGTTTAAACTGAGTTCCAGTTCTTGATTGAGCATAGGCACCTCCCCCAATATTTATGCCTGCATTCAGGCTTTTTCCAGCGTACACAGCAACGGATGCTCGTTTTCCCTCGCATATTTGTTCACCATCGCCACTTTGGTTTCAGCAACCTCGGCGGTGAATACGCCGCAGATGGCTTTACCTTGATAGTGAACGGCAAGCATCAGTTGCGTTGCACGTTCTACATCATAAGAAAAGAATTTTTGTAACACGTCAATAACAAACTCCATCGGAGTGTAATCATCATTGACTAATATCACTTTATACATAGATGGCGGTTTTAGCGCGTCGCGCAATTTGTCTTCCGCCAGCTGTTCGAAATCCAGCCAGTCGTTCGTCTTACCCATTGTCAGTCGTCATCTTCAGTTACGGTTACCGGCAGAATAACTTGCCGCTGACAAGAGCCTATGCGCACAATCAATCTACCTCAATTATTAGATAACTATCATCTATCAGTGTCATCCGCGACATCTGTCACATATCCGACAATAGCGTTAACTGCTTCAAATTTTGATGCATTTTTACCCTATTCCACCTGCCTGGCGCTTGACGCCTCGCCTGATTTCTCTAAATTGTAGTTTCGAGAGTTGGCGAGGTTTTGAACAGCCCCCACTCCGCCACCGGTTCATTCCATCTTACTTATATAAGATTTACGAAGGATGTCGAAGTATGGAAACGGGTACTGTTAAGTGGTTCAACAATGCCAAAGGGTTTGGTTTCATCTGCCCCGAAGGCGGTGGTGAAGATATCTTCGCCCATTATTCCACCATTCAGATGGATGGTTACAGAACGCTAAAAGCCGGACAGTCTGTCCAGTTTGATGTCCACCAGGGGCCAAAAGGCAATCATGCCAGTCTTATCGTGCCCGTCATTGAAGCAGAAGCTGTCGCATAGCTCTTCTGTCTCATTGTGTACATCCCGCAGACAAAATGCCAGCCCCTGAGGCTGGCATTTTTATTTCTTATGCAATACAACACGTTATTCTCGTGCCAGGGCATCAACGGGATCCAGACGCGCTGCATTACGGGCCGGAAGCCAGCCAAACAAAATTCCGGTGGCGGTTGAACACAGGAAAGCCGTTAACAGCGCGACAGGGGAGAAACCAATTTCCCACCCGGGCAGGAACAGCTGTAGCGTAAAGGCAATTAACATCGACAAACTGATGCCGAGCGCGCCTCCCACCAGACACACCAGCACAGCCTCAATTAAGAATTGCTGTAACACATCGCTGGCCCGCGCCCCCACGGCCATCCGAATACCGATTTCACGCGTACGCTCTGTCACCGATACCAGCATAATGTTCATCACGCCGATCCCGCCCACCACCAGCGAAATCACCGCCACCAGCGTCAGAAAGAGCTGTAATGTACGTGTGGTTTTTTCGGCGGTTTTCAAGATGCCATCCATGTTCCAGGTGAAGAAATCTTTTTTGCCATGACGCAGCGATAACAGACGGGTGAGTTGCTGCTCGGCCTGGGCGCTATCAAACCCCTCTTTTACCCGCACGGTAATAGAGTTTAACCACGATTGCCCCATGATCCGCCCTGACATGGTGCTGTATGGCAGCCAGACGCGCAGGATCTTACTGCTGCCAAACATCGATTGTTTTTCTTCCGCGACGCCAATAACAGTGGCTGGCATATTTCCCACCAAAATGACCTCGCCCACCACTTTCGCTTTGCTGGGGAACAACTGACGTCGGGTATTGCTGTCGAGTACCACCACCTGCGCCCGCCCCGCCAGTTGCTCTGCATTAAAGGTGGCCCCCTCACTGAACGTCATACCATAGACGTTGAAGTAATCACCGCTAACGCCGTTTGCGCTGGCGGCAACATCAATATTGCCATAGCGCAGGCGCAGGTTCTTCGATACCGCAGGCGTAACGGAACTGACCCAGGGTTGCTTCTGAATCGCGACTAAATCGTCATACTTCAGCGCCTGCTGATACTGTGGATCGTCATCACCGAAATCTTTGCCTGGATAGATATCAATAGTATTCGTACCGATAGCACGAATGTCTGCCAGCACCAGCTGTTTTGCCGCATCGCCCACCACCACAATCGACACCACCGACGCGATGCCGATGATAATACCCAGCATTGTGAGCAGTGTACGCATCTTGTTGGCGGCCATGGCCAGCCAGGCCATGGTCAATGCTTCACGAAAACCGCTGACAAACTGGCTCCAGCCAGAAGCCGTCGTCACCGTTGGTTCAGCAATATCACGTCCGGCAGCGGGCTTTTGTGGTGGCGGATTACGCACAATCTCGCCATCACGAATTTCAATGACGCGTTCTGCCTGGGCGGCAACCTGGCTGTCGTGCGTGACGATAATGACCGTATGCCCGCGATCGCGTAGCTGATGCAGAATAGCCATCACCTCTTCGCCGGAGTGGCTGTCCAACGCGCCAGTGGGTTCATCGGCCAGAATGACCTGACCACCGTTCATCAACGCACGGGCAATACTGACACGTTGCTGCTGACCACCGGAAAGCTGGGAAGGCTGATAATCAATGCGGTCACCCAATCCCAGGCGCTGAAGTAACTCCTGAGCACGAGCCAGACGCTGCTTACGTTCAGTCCCGGCATACACCGCCGGGACTTCAACATTTTGCGCCGCCGTTAGATGTGACAGCAAATGATAACGCTGGAAGATAAAGCCGAAATGCTCACGTCGCAGTTGCGCTAACGCATCGCTATCCAGGGTGGAAACATCCCGCCCCGCAACCCGATAGGTTCCACTGGTCGGCTTGTCCAGGCATCCCAGAATGTTCATCAGCGTCGATTTACCTGAGCCAGACGCCCCGACAATCGCCACCATTTCGCCGGCCTGAATGCGCAAGGAAACGTCCTTTAATACCTCGACCTGTCCCTCGCCTGACGGGTAACTGCGGCGGATATTGCTCAACTCAAGCAATGCCGTCATTGTGCCACTCCCGCTTTACCCTCACCGGTGATCACTTCATCACCCTCTTCGAACCCTTTCACAATTTCTACGTCGGTATCATTACGGGCGCCGATGACCACTTCGCGTTCGCGAGTTTCACCATTGCGCAGCAGCCTGACGTTATAGCGGTTGTTGCCAATAGGATCGCCCAACGCCGACAGCGGGATCGTCAGCACATTTTTAACGTCGGTGAGCTGGATGTGCACCTGTGCGGTCATATCAAGGCGCAGGATCCCTTTAGGGTTAGGCACTTCGAAGCGCGCATAGTAGAAGATGGCGTCATTCACCTTCTCAGGCGTCGGCAGGACATCTTTGAGCACACCTTCATACCGTGTCTGCGGATCGCCCAGCACAGTGAACCAGGCTTTTTGGCCCGGCTGCAGGTGAATAACGTCTGCCTCGGAGACCTGCGCTTTTACCAGCATGGTGCTCATATCTGCCAACGTCAAAATGTTAGGCGCCTGCTGGGCGGCAATAACGGTTTGCCCCTGGAGGGTGGTGATTTGCGTCACTTCACCTGCCATTGGTGCGACGATTCGCGTGTAATCGAGGTTCGTTTTTGCCGTATCAAGGGAAGCCTGATTACGCTTAATTTGTGCATCAATAGTGCCAATCTGTGCCTGCTTGACCGCCATTTCGGTCGCTGCCGTGTCGAGGTCCTGCTGCGAAACCGCCTGCGTTTTCGCCAGTTGTTGCTGACGAGAAAGCGTTACGCGTGCCAGTTTCCACTCAGCTTCAGCCTGTAAACGCTGAGCCCGCAGCTCCATGAGCGTCGCTTCTACTTCTTTGATTTGGTTTTGCGCCTGCTCAGGATCGATAACGCCGAGCAACTGATCTTTTTTAACTTTATCGCCAATGGCTACTGACAGCGTTTTTAACTGCCCACTCACCTGGGCACCAACATCAACTTTGCGTAACGCATCCAGTTTCCCGGTAGCCAGCACACTTTGCTGGAGATCGCCTGGACGTACAATTAACGTTTGATACTGAGGTAGTGGCGCATTAAGCGTTCGCCAAAGTGAAATCATCGCCACAATAATGATGATGGCGAGGAGAAAATACCGTTTTTTAATTTTTCCCTTGAGCTTCATAAATGTCCCAGTGTCCCCCAATACGCCTACCAGAGTGGAGTGATAACCATCAACGATAAATTAACAGACGTTGAAAAGTGCAAAGAATAACAGAGTTATTGATGAACCGTTAAGGTCCACTGTGCTGAAATTAGTATCAGAGTATCTATTGGATTGTTATTATGAGCCAGCTAACAGAAAGCACTTTTCATTCTTCCAGACCCGCCACAAGTTTTAGTCTTTTTTGTCGTCTGACAACCGGACAATGGCGACCAGGTAAATTTTGGCATCAACGCAGCTTTCGCCGTAAGTTTGTATGGCGTTCATTGCTGATGCCACGATTAACACGTGAATGGATGGCTGAGCTGGCGCAATGGCCGGATCTCGAGGAAATTCTCGCGATCCAACCCCGTATACCGGTTCGCCTGCATCGCGCATATCTCGCAGTCAACCTTGATCGTAAAGCAAAACTCGATGCTGTGCGTTTTCATTACAATGTTATCCGCAACGCTTTTTCATCGACAGAATTTAATGATTATTTAAGTGCAGATGGGCTACAACTGGCACAAATTGAAGGCAAAGACAGCGCAATATACACCATTATAATGTCATCATTTATTGCCCTGGATAAAGAAGGTGAAAGTACCATTCTTGTCCGTAATAGTGAGGGCGAGACATTAGCAGAAATGACCTTCACCCTGTGCAACTATGAAGGGCGCAGCGCGCTTTTTATTGGTGGCTTACAGGGGGGAAACCGATTAATGCCGCACGAAGAAATTCAAAAAGCGACAAAATCATGCCATGGTTTGTTTCCTAAACGTATTGTAATGGAAGCTATTTGTCGTTTTGCAGAACAATTGAATATTGAACAAGTACTGGCCGTCAGCAATGACCAGCATATTTTTCGCAGCCAGCGTTACCATGATAAAAACAAGGTGATTCATTCTGACTACAATTCATTTTGGGAGTCAGTGGGCGGCGAATGTGACCGCAATGGCTACTATCATATTCCGCGTACGCTGGCGCGTAAAAGCGAAGCAGATATTGCCAGTAAGAAGCGCGCGGAATATCGCCGCCGCTATCAGTTACTCGACAGTATCCACTCGCAGTTATCAGTCATGTTCCGCCGCTAATCCGCTCGCCCGCGTGCTAACCACAGCACGCGGGAAAACATTTTCCGCAGCAACGTTGGCACCGCTTCAACACCGCGTCGCCCCGCCTCCATCGCCACTTCAATCGCCAGATCCGGTTTTGACGAGCGATGGATCGCCTTCGCGATAATTTTCCGCATATTCATCGGCACATTTTCCGGTATTTGCGCCACCCGATGAAAGACGTCCGAGAACCCCTGGCGATACATAAAGTGTTCCATATCCAGCGCAGGTAACATGGTCAAATGCTCGCGCTCTTCCTCTTTGTCATCGTTCAGCAGGCTGCGTACCGTGGCCGCATACTTTTTCCCCGCCTCATCGCCATCGACCAGCACATGCCACTCAATTCCCATCCGGCGGGCAAACTTCACCAGGGGTTTAAGCCCTGACTGGGCAAATTCAATGACTTTAATCCCTTCGGCATCAAAGTGATGCCCACACTGACGAGCCAGCTCGTTAATGACCCATGTTTCTGTTTCTCCCTCCACCAACAGCCAGCAACGGGCAAACAGTGAAGACGCCCGATTAAAACGGATATGGAAGGCAATGCGCCGCCCGTCCTCCGCATTGAGTCCTCCCGGTCCCAGTCGCCAGGCGGCGACGCGGGAAGATTCTCGTACCAGACGGACAACATGTTCCACGGGCGTAAGCGACAACAATTCACCAGAGTTGGTCGTCGTCACTCGCTGGAGGGGAAGCAGATTCAACAGTTGCCAGGCAACAGACAACATAATGGGGTGTAAGCGCGTTTCAGGATCTTCTACCAATAGCAACGGACGAGCGTCTTTATCCAGTCTTAGCGACCCTTTGGCCTGTAACAGCGTGGAAAACAGCCCCAGCAGAATCACACGGTGCGTACGCCCTCCGGGTTTATCAATCATACGGTTGATAATATCCAGATAACGCCAGCTGCGTTGCTCGTTGTTGGAGCGTCGGCGCATCAGACGATAGCGGGACTGACCGGAACCTTGTTCTGAAAAGTAGTGCTCCAGCAGTTGAACCATCGCCGACAACCCCTGGCGAATCTGCCCATCCGTCAGATTCTGCGGTCGGGTGGCCAACTCACGTGCCATAAAATCCAGTTGACGCGCAGTCACTTCAACATCAGCGGAATCCGGCACCGTTCCATTCCGGATCCGCCGCATAAAACGCGCATCACGTAAACGTAATACTGGCATCAAACGCACCAGATGACGCGCCTGATCGTTAATATTATCGATGGGCAACGGGCGGCCTTCGCCATCAAGAAAACTGCGTAATGTCAGGACGCTGCCGTCATCAGCGCACTCGCCTTCCAGCCGATAAAAAATACGGTGATAGTTATCATGGCACGGCGACCAGCACGCTTCTAACGGGCGATATCGGCGCACACGATGGCGACCCGGTTGTGATTCACGAAATGTCAGGACAATATGCAGATGATGTTCCCGGCCCTGGATGTCTCCCGGCGGGAACCAGAAATCTTCGCGGTTAAAGTGGTACAAATCCGACTCCGGCGACAACAGCAGGGTTAACGCATCCAGCAGGCTGGACTTACCCCACGCGTTTTCCCCAATCAGCACGTTGTTTTGCTCCAGCATCAACGACAGCCGATTAATACCACGAAACCCAACAATCTCAACGCGTTCGAGAATCATATAGCCTCCGGAAATGCTCACTTTTTCCTTCAAGTTATCAGGAGTATAACGGTAAGCGGGCGCTCAGAACACCCAATATCATCCGCAGATAAATCGAAAGAGTTAAGAATATTCTCTTTAAAAATTACTTTTGAATATAATTTCAGACGTCAATCATCAGATTTCTGATAACTGAACTACGCTTTATTCACCTGAACTCCAAAAAGGATTCGCATCACATTGCCTTAAATCAAATTTTTTTATTAATTTAAGTGGCGAAGGGATGAGATTTTTTTCTAGAATAAGCGCGCTTTAATCATCGTCCCTTTTAGCGATGAAATACCGGGATAGAAAAACTAACCCGGAACTTTTAATTGAGGTGGTTATGTTCAGGAAATTAGCAGCCGAGTTCTTCGGCACGTTTTGGCTTGTTTTTGGCGGGTGTGGTAGTGCCGTTCTGGCCGCAGCTTTCCCGGAGTTAGGTATTGGGTTTGCCGGTGTCGCCCTGGCGTTTGGTCTGACTGTATTAACCATGGCATTCGCTGTGGGTCATATTTCAGGTGGCCATTTTAACCCTGCAGTGACATTCGGTTTATGGGCTGGTGGTCGCTTCCCGGCGAAAGACGTTATTGGTTATGTTATTGCTCAGGTTGTGGGCGGTATTGTAGCAGCAGCGGTACTTTATCTTATTGCCAGCGGCAAAGCCGGTTTTGATGCAGCAGCCAGTGGCTTCGCCTCAAACGGTTACGGCGAGCATTCACCTGGCGGATATTCCATGCTTTCTGCCATCGTAATTGAAATCGTTCTGACCGCAGGTTTCTTATTAGTGATCCACGGTGCGACCGATAAACATGCTCCGGCAGGTTTTGCGCCAATTGCCATCGGTCTTGCATTAACGTTGATTCACCTGATCAGTATCCCGGTCACCAATACGTCCGTAAACCCGGCGCGTAGCACTGCGGTTGCTATCTTCCAGGGTGGTTGGGCATTGCAACAGCTTTGGTTGTTCTGGGTTATGCCGATTATCGGCGGGATCGTCGGCGGTCTTATTTACCGCACCCTGCTGGAAAAACGCGATTAATCGCTAACAACAAGGCCTGATGAACTGTCAGGCCTTTTTTTTCCTCGCTATATTTCCTTTTATTTGCAACTTTACTCCCCTCTTTGCTTTCAGTAGTGTGTGCAGGCGCATTTCGTCTTACTTCTCAGCAAGGATCGGGGTTTCATGTTCTCAGGGCTGTTAATCATTCTGGTACCCCTTATTGTGGGTTATCTCATTCCGCTTCGACACAGAGCCGCATTAAAACTCATCAATCGGCTGTTGAGTTGGATCGTCTACCTTATTCTCTTTTTTATGGGGATCAGTCTGGCGTTTCTGGATAATCTCGCCAGTAATCTGTTATCCATTCTTTATTATTCTGCCGTCAGTGTGACGGTCATTCTGCTGTGTAATATCGCAGCGCTGCTGTGGCTGGAGCGCTCACTCCCCTGGCGGCACAGCCACCAGCAAGAGAAGCTCCCCTCGCGAATCGCGATGGCGCTGGAGTCTCTACAGCTTTGCGGCGTCGTGGTGCTGGGTTTTCTGCTGGGCCTTACCGGATTGTCGGTACTGCAACACGCTACTGAAGCCAGCGAATATACGCTGATCTTTTTATTATTCCTGGTTGGGATCCAACTGCGAAACAGCGGTATGACATTAAAGCAGATCGTACTGAACCGTCGGGGCATGATTGTTGCCGTGGTCGTGGTGGCCAGTTCTCTGCTGGGTGGCGTCATTAATGCGCTGATCCTCGGCCTGCCGTTAAAAACAGCACTGGCGATGGCATCGGGTTTTGGCTGGTATTCCCTGTCAGGCATTCTGTTGACCGAATCATTCGGTCCCGTAATTGGCAGCGCCGCCTTCTTTAACGACCTGGCGCGTGAGTTAATTGCCATTATGCTGATCCCTGGACTGGTGGTCCGCAGTCGTTCAACCGCATTGGGTCTTTGCGGGGCGACATCAATGGATTTCACGCTGCCCGTGTTACAACGCAGTGGCGGTCTGGAGATGGTTCCCGCAGCCATTGTGCACGGCTTTATTCTGAGCCTGTTAGTACCACTGTTAATGGCCTTTTTCTCCGCCTGATACACAGACAAATACCTCTCTGGCGGTAGTCAGCTACCGCCAAAATTGCGCTAAATCAATCTCCCTGCAAGTTGTAGCAGAAATCCCTTTAATCCCTTCGCACGCAGGCATAACCTTAAACATGTATATCAAATATAACTTTAAAAGGTGTGACCATGTTTTGTGTGCAATGTGAACAAACCATCCGTACTCCGGCAGGAAACGGCTGCTCTTACGCGCAGGGTATGTGCGGTAAAACGGCTGAAACCTCCGATCTGCAGGATCTGCTGATTGCTTCCCTACAAGGTCTGTCTGCATGGGCTGTTAAAGCCCGTGAATACGGCATCATCGACCATGAAGTTGATAACTTCGCGCCGCGTGCATTCTTCTCCACGCTGACCAACGTGAACTTCGATTCCCCGCGTATTGTTGGCTATGCTCGTGAAGCTATCGCCATGCGCGATGCTCTGAAAGCGCAGTGCCTGAACATTGATGCTAACGCTACTGTTGAAAACCCAATGGCCGACCTGCAACTGGTCAGCGACGATCTGGGCGACCTGCAACGTCAGGCCGCTGAATTTACCCCGAATAAAGACAAAGCGACCATCGGCGAGAATATCCTCGGCCTGCGTCTGCTGTGTCTGTACGGTCTGAAAGGTGCGGCAGCTTACATGGAGCACGCACACGTTCTCGGCCAGTACGACAACGATATTTACGCTCAGTACCACAAAATCATGGCATGGCTGGGTACCTGGCCTTCCGACATGAACGCTCTGCTGGAGTGCTCAATGGAAATCGGCCAGATGAACTTTAAAGTGATGAGCATTCTGGATGCCGGTGAAACCACAAAATACGGTCACCCAACCCCAACCCAGGTCAACGTGAAAGCAACCGAAGGGAAGTGCATTCTGATCTCCGGTCACGACCTGAAAGATTTGTACAATCTGCTTGAGCAGACTGAAGGCACCGGCGTTAACGTTTATACCCACGGTGAAATGCTGCCAGCACACGGCTACCCGGAACTGCGTAAGTTCAAACACCTGATCGGTAACTATGGCAGCGGCTGGCAGAACCAGCAGGTTGAATTTGCTCGTTTCCCTGGCCCAATCGTCATGACCTCTAACTGCATCATCGACCCAACCGTTGGCGCATACGATGACCGCATCTGGACCCGTAGCATCGTCGGTTGGCCGGGTGTGAGCCACCTCGAAGGTGATGACTTCGGTCCGGTTATTGCTCAGGCGCAGCAGATGGCTGGCTTCCCGTACAGCGAAATTCCGCACCTGATAACTGTCGGTTTCGGTCGTCAAACGCTGCTGGGTGCAGCTGATACCTTGATTGACCTGGTGAGCCGCGAAAAACTACGTCACATCTTCCTGGTTGGCGGTTGTGACGGCGCACGCGGTGAACGTAACTACTTCACCGATTTCGCCACCAGCGTACCGGATGACTGCCTGATCCTGACTCTGGCCTGTGGTAAATACCGTTTCAACAAACTGGAATTCGGCGATATCGAAGGTCTGCCGCGTCTGGTCGATGCCGGTCAGTGTAACGATGCCTACTCTGCCATTATCCTGGCCGTCACTCTGGCTGAGAAACTGGGTTGTGGCGTGAACGATCTGCCACTGTCTCTGGTGCTCTCCTGGTTCGAACAGAAAGCGATTGTCATCCTGCTGACCCTGCTGTCACTGGGTGTGAAAAACATCGTGACTGGCCCAACTGCACCTGGCTTCTTCACACCCGATCTGCTGGCTGTACTCAACGAGAAATTTGGTCTGCGTTCCGTGACCACCGTTGAAGAAGACATGAAGCAGCTGCTGAGCGCGTAAGGAGTAAAGAATGACAATGCCAACCCATCAGTGCCCGTGGCGGATGCAGGTTCATCACATCCATCAGGAAACGCCGGATGTGTGGACAATTTCGTTGCTATGCCACGACTATTATCCCTATCGTGCCGGGCAGTATGCACTGGTCAGCGTTCGTAACTCAGCGGATACGCTGCGTGCTTACACCATCTCTTCAACGCCGGGCGTAAGCGAATACATCACGCTGACCATCCGCCGCATTGACGACGGTGCAGGTTCTCAGTGGTTAACCCGCGACGTGAAGCGCGGCGACTACATCTGGCTGTCCGATGCCATGGGTGAATTTACCTGTGAAGATAAAGCGGAAGACAAGTTCCTGATGCTGGCTGCCGGCTGTGGCGTAACGCCTATCATGTCGATGCGTCGCTGGTTGGCGAAGTACCGTCCACAAGCCGACGTGCAGGTGATTTTCAACGTTCGCTCGCCAGAAGATGTCATCTTTGCCGATGAATGGCGTGAGTATCCGGTGACATTAGTCGCTGAAAACAATGCCTCTCAGGGTTTTGTTTCTGGCCGACTGACCACCGAACTGCTGAAGAACGTCCCGGATCTTACCTCACGTACCGTGATGACCTGTGGCCCGGCCCCGTATATGGATCTGGTCGAAAAAGAAGTGAAAGCGCTTGGCGTAACACGCTTCTTTAAAGAGCAGTTCTTCACTCCGGTGGCCGAAGCGGCAACCAGCGGTCTGAAGTTCACCAAGCTGCAACCCGCACAAGAGTTCTATGCGCCGGTTGGCACGACGCTACTGGAAGCACTGGAAAGCAATAAGGTTCCGGTCGTTGCCGCCTGTCGCGCAGGCGTGTGCGGTTGCTGCAAAACCAAAGTGGTTGATGGTAACTACACGGTCAGCAGCACCATGACGCTGACCGATGCGGAAATTGCGGAAGGTTACGTTCTGGCGTGTTCCTGTCACCCGCAGGGCGATCTGGTACTTGCGTAAATAGTCATTGCCGGATGGCATACTTATCCGGCCTACAAGAACCATTGTAGGCCGGACGAAGTATTAATACCGTCGTCCGGTCATTTATCACCGCCAGGCTGAATTGCCGCCCAGGGCATATTTTCCTGCGCCCAGAAACACCACCGCCATCGCGCCAACAAAAAAGTACACCAGACTCTCAATCGCCCAGGCGCCGGTTTTGTCCAGAGACCAGGTTTCTCCCATCCCGACCATCAGCCACGCCACAATCATTGTAAACGCCAGCCCTAATGCCGCCGGGCGTGTCAGTATCCCTAGAATAATCAGGCAAGGCGCAACAACCTCCCCCAGCAAGACACCGTATGCAATAAAGCCGGGGAACCCTTTGGCTATCAGCATGCCACTGATGCCATCAATACCCGCGAACAGCTTATGCAGTCCATGAAACAGCATCAGCCCCCCAACAGCGAGGCGTAACAAAAACTTGCCAAAATCTTCGTGCGTCAGCGTCCGGTTAACTGCATTTAATAGTTTTGTAACCATTTGAATTTATTCCTTGTTTTACCATGTCTTCTGCCAAGCTACGCTTTATCTTCGTGAAATGTAAGCTGCCGAAAATAAGGGGGTAATGAGAAGCATAACTATTATCTTCATCTAAACTTGTAACCGGTATCACATTAAAGGAGATGGAAAACCATGAAACAAACGGTTGCCGCTTTTATTGCTAAAACCCTTGAACAAGCTGGCGTTAAACGTATTTGGGGCGTGACGGGCGACTCACTGAATGGCCTCAGCGATAGTCTGAATCGTATGGGAACGATTGACTGGATGCCAACCCGCCATGAAGAGGTTGCCGCTTTTGCCGCAGGCGCAGAAGCCCAACTGACCGGCGAGCTGGCCGTCTGTGCCGGTTCATGCGGACCGGGAAACCTGCACTTAATTAACGGCCTGTTTGATTGCCACCGCAACCATGTCCCGGTGCTGGCAATTGCTGCACATATTCCTTCCAGTGAGATAGGCAGTGGTTATTTTCAGGAGACTCACCCGCAGGAGTTGTTCCGCGAATGTAGCCATTATTGCGAGCTGGTTTCCAGTCCTGAGCAGATCCCCCAGGTACTGGCGATTGCGATGCGAAAAGCCGTATTAAATCGCGGTGTCTCAGTTGTCGTCTTACCTGGCGACGTCGCGCTGAAACCCGCGCCGGAAAGCGCCAGTACGCACTGGTATCACGCACCGCTGCCAATAGTTACGCCAGCAGAAGAAGAAATTAAAAAGCTGGCGCAACTGCTGCGTTATTCCCGCAACATTGCCCTGATGTGCGGCAGCGGTTGTGCCGGGGCACATAAAGAGCTGGTCGAATTTGCCGCTAAAATCAAAGCCCCAATTGTTCACGCCCTGCGTGGTAAAGAGCACATTGAATACGACAACCCGTACGACGTCGGCATGACCGGATTAATCGGCTTTTCTTCCGGGTTCCATACCATGATGAATGCCGACACGCTGATCTTACTCGGCACCCAGTTCCCTTATCGTCCGTTCTACCCTACCGATGCCAAAATTATCCAGATTGATATCAACCCGGCGAGCATTGGCGCACACAGCAAAGTGGATATGGCGCTGGTGGGCGATATTAAATCCACGCTTCGCGCCCTGCTTCCACAGCTAGAAGAAAAAACCGATCGACAGTTTTTAGACCAAGCGCTGGAGCACTATCGCGATGCACGAAAAGGGCTGGATGATTTAGCCAAGCCCAGCGATAAAGCCATTCATCCACAATATCTGGCACAACAAATCAGCCACTTTGCCGCGGACGACGCCATCTTCACTTGCGACGTTGGTACGCCAACGGTGTGGGCCGCACGCTATCTGAAAATGAACGGTAAACGCCGTCTGCTAGGATCGTTTAACCACGGTTCAATGGCAAACGCCATGCCACAAGCGCTCGGTGCGCAGGCGACTGAACCAGGCCGTCAGGTCGTCGCGATGTGCGGCGATGGTGGCTTCAGCATGTTAATGGGCGATTTTCTCTCAGTTGTGCAAATGAAGCTCCCGGTGAAGATAATCGTGTTTAACAACAGCGTACTGGGTTTTGTGGCGATGGAGATGAAGGCGGGTGGTTATCTGACGGACGGAACGGAACTACACGACACCAACTTCGCACGTATCGCCGAAGCCTGTGGTATTACCGGCATCCGCGTAGAGAAATCCTCTGAGGTCGATGAGGCCTTGCAACGCGCCATGTCAATCGATGGTCCGGTGCTGGTCGATGTCGTTGTGGCGAAAGAAGAGCTCGCCATTCCACCACAAATAAAACTCGAACAAGCGAAGGGATTTAGCCTGTATATGCTGCGCGCAATTATCAGCGGGCGCGGTGATGAAGTGATCGAACTGGCGAAAACTAACTGGCTAAGGTAAAACATCCTTATTAAATCACACACAAAATCATTCATGATGCATCAAGGCGGCTAGCCCGAAAATCCCCAGGAGCATAGGCATACTATGTGACTGGGGTTTAAGGGCGCGGCCAACGCCGAGGCAGCTTGAAGGATGAAGTGTAATAAGGAGATACCATGATTGATTTACGCAGTGATACCGTCACCCGCCCGAGTCGCGCCATGCTGGAAGAAATGATGGCGGCCCCGGTCGGGGACGACGTTTACGGAGATGACCCTACCGTTAACGCCCTTCAGCAATACGCCGCTGAACTTTCTGGTAAAGAAGCGGCTATTTTCCTGCCTACCGGCACTCAGGCTAATCTGGTTGCGTTACTCAGCCATTGCCAGCGCGGCGAGGAATATATCGCCGGTCAGGGGGCTCATAACTATTTGTATGAAGCTGGCGGCGCCGCAGTGCTCGGGAGTATCCAACCCCAACCTATTGATGCTGCGCCAGATGGTTCTCTGCCACTGGATAAAGTGGCGGCAAAAATCAAAGCGGATGATATCCATTTTGCCCGCACACGCCTGCTCAGTCTGGAAAACACCCACAACGGTAAAGTGTTGCCACGTGAGTACCTGAAGGATGCCTGGGAATTTACCCGTGAGCGAAACCTTGCCCTGCACGTTGATGGCGCACGTATTTTTAACGCCATCGTCGCCTACGGCTGTGAGTTAAAAGACGTTACCCAATACTGCGACTCGTTCACAATTTGTCTCTCCAAAGGGCTGGGAACGCCGGTGGGTTCACTGTTGGTCGGCAGTCATGACTATATCAAACGCGCGATTCGCTGGCGCAAAATGACCGGCGGCGGGATGCGCCAGGCCGGGATTCTGGCGGCAGCCGGACTGTATGCGCTGAAAAATAACGTCGCGCGCTTACAAGACGACCACGACAACGCGGCCTGGATGGCAGAACAGTTGCGTGAAGCGGGAGCGGACGTCATGCGTCACGACACCAACATGCTGTTTATCCGTGTTGGTGAAGAACATGCCGCAGCACTGGGCGAGTATATGAAGGCACATGATGTGCTGATTAACGCCTCCCCGATTGTACGTCTGGTGATGCATCTGGACGTGTCACGTACACAGCTTGCTGAAGTCGTCGCCCACTGGCGCGCTTTTTTAACCCGCTAAGGAGTCAGGCGTGCCGCAACGGATTTTGGTTCTTGGCGCCAGTGGCTACATTGGTCAGCATCTGGTTCAGGCGCTCAGCCAGCAAGGGCATCAGGTGCTGGCTGCGGCACGTCGCATTGAGCGGCTGGAAAAGCAGCAACTGGCCAATGTTAACTGTCATAAGATCGATTTAAATGTACCGGATACTTTGCCGCCGCTGCTGGCGGGTATTGATACCGTTTACTATCTGGTTCATGGCATGGGCGAAGGGGGCGACTTTATTGCCCATGAGCACCTGGTCGCAGAAAACGTGCGCGATGCACTGCGTACGACCCCGGTCAAACAACTGATCTTCCTGAGCTCATTGCAGGCTCCCAGACATGAGCAGTCCGATCACCTGCGTGCGCGCCAGATCACCGCAGATACGCTACGCGAATCCGGTGTACCGGTGACTGAGCTACGTGCAGGCATTATCGTTGGCGCAGGTTCCGCTGCGTTTGAAGTCATGCGCGACATGGTCTATAACCTCCCCGTGTTAACCCCGCCACGCTGGGTACGTTCTCGCACCACGCCTATCGCGCTGGAAAACCTGATGTATTACCTGGTGGCGTTGTTGGACCATCCGGCAAGCAAACACCGCGTACTCGAAGCAGCAGGCCCGCAGGTATTAAGCTACCAGGAGCAGTTTGAGCACTTTATGACAGTCAGCGGTAAGCATCGGCTGTTGGTCCCTATCCCCTTTCCGACCCGCTGGATCTCCGTCTGGTTTTTAAATGTCATTACTTCGGTTCCGCCGACGACGGCGAAAGCGCTAATCCAGGGGCTTAAGCACGATCTGTTGGCTGATGACACCGAACTACGGATGCTGATCCCACAACCGCTGATTGCCTTCGACGACGCGGTTCGCAGTACGCTGAAAGAAGAAGAAAAACTGGTTAACTCCAGCGACTGGGGTTACGACGCTCAGGCTTTTGCACGCTGGCGTCCTGAATATGGGTATTTTGCCAAACAAGCCGGTTTTAGCGTGGAGACCTCCGCCAGCCGGAAAGCGTTGTGGCAGGTCGTGAACCGCCTCGGGGGTAAAGAAGGTTATTTCTTTGGCAATATTTTGTGGAAGACACGTGCGGCGCTGGACCTGCTGGTGGGTCACAAGCTGGCGAAAGGTCGGCCTCAACATCCATTGTTGCAGGTGGGTGATACCGTTGATAGCTGGAAAGTCATCATCGTTGAACCGGAAAAGCAGCTCACGCTGCTGTTTGGCATGAAGGCCCCAGGTCTTGGTCGTCTGAGCTTTACGCTGGAAGAAAAAGGCGATCACCGACGCATTGATGTCCGGGCATGGTGGCACCCGCACGGGATGCCCGGTCTCTTCTATTGGCTGTTGATGATCCCAGCGCACTTGTTCATTTTCAGAGGGATGGCGAAGCGTATTGCCAAACTTGCAGAACAAATCACAAACTAATGATAAAAAGAGACTGTATTCTTTCATGTTTCCCATTGCATACGAGCGTATTTCACGGAAGAATGCGCACGACGTTTTTTAAACACAGTGGATTGATATGAAGGTACTGGTTACCGGAGCCACCAGCGGCTTGGGCCGAAACGCGGTTGAGTTTTTGTGCAGGAAAGGCATCAGCGTCAGGGCCACCGGTCGCAACGAAGCGATGGGTAAGCTGCTGGAAAAAATGGGGGCAGAATTTGTCCATGCGGATCTGACCGAGCTGGTCTCTTCGCAGGCAAAAGTGATGCTCGCAGGTATCGACACACTATGGCACTGCTCCAGTTTCACCTCACCGTGGGGCACGCAGGAAGCCTTCGATCTGGCCAACGTCCGCGCTACCCGTCGTCTGGGCGAGTGGGCCGTTGCCTGGGGCGTGCGTAACTTTATTCATATCTCCTCTCCCTCACTGTATTTTGACTATCACCACCATCGTGATATCAAAGAGGACTTCCGCCCACATCGCTTCGCCAACGAATTCGCCCGCAGCAAAGCCGCTGGTGAAGAGGTTATTGCACTGTTAGCTCAGGCCAACCCGCAGACCCGTTTTACGGTCTTGCGTCCGCAAAGTCTGTTCGGCCCTCATGATAAAGTGTTTATCCCGCGTCTGGCGCATATGATGCATCACTATGGCAGCATTCTGTTGCCGCACGGCGGAAGTGCGCTGGTAGATATGACCTATTACGAGAACGCAGTGCATGCGATGTGGCTGGCAAGCCAGACAACCTGCGATAAACTGCCGTCAGGTCGTGCCTATAACATTACCAACGGCGAGCATCGCACCCTGCGCAGCATCGTGCAGAAGCTCATTGATGAGCTGAATATTGATTGCCGTATTCGTTCGGTTCCTTATCCGATGCTGGACATGATAGCCCGCAGCATGGAACGTCTTGGTAATAAATCGGCTAAAGAACCCAAGCTCACGCATTACGGTGTGTCGAAGCTTAATTTTGATTTTACGCTGGATACAACGCGCGCTCAGGAAGAGTTAGGCTATCAGCCCGTAGTCACGCTGGACGAAGGGATTGAACGTACCGCGGCCTGGTTACGCGACCACGGCAAGTTACCGCGCTAACCCTGCCCGTATTTCTCCAGTAACGCCTCGGCAATCGCCTGGGTTTCAGCATCCGCCACGCCGTTCCACAACGCCGGCCGGAAGTGCATCTGGAACGCCATAATCACCCGCTGTTGTTCACGTGGCGTCATTTCTGGTTTAACGTCGTAGCCATAGCGCGACAACACATCGAGCAACGAGGCGGTGTCTACCGGCGTATGAGGCGCACGTCCAGCGAGATAAAACGTGACGCGCTGCGCATCCGGCCACGCGCCAATACCTTGTGCCGCCAGCTCACGCCACGGGAACAGGGGGCCAGGATCGTCTTTACGCTGTGGCGCGATATCCGCATGAGCCACGACGTTTTGTGGCTTGATGTCGTAACGGGCGATAATATCCTTTGCCAGCGGGATCAGCGCCTGAATCTGTGTTGCTTCAAACGGGGTGAAATACTTCGTTCCCGCCGACTTTTGCCAGCCGCGATTTTCCAGCTCAATACCAATTGATGTGTCGTTGATGCGCGTGGCGCCACGCCAGAAGCTAATCCCTGCATGCCAGGCCAAATCTTTTTCCGGGACCAGTTGCCAGATACGTGGCTTGCCGTGATATAACGGCGGCACCGCCGGGATCAAATAATGTGAGCTGACGTTTTTATCCGTCAGCGTAGCCAGTGATGAATCAAAATCATCTGCGGTGTAATGAATAACCAACACCTTAATGCGGGGGTAGGCCGCCTGAGCCTGACGGCGGGTATCTAACTGATACCCGTCTTTATCGATAATCCCTTTCTCGCCGGCACACCCGGCCAACAGCAGCGTGAACGCCAGCAACCACAGCAGACGCTTCATCGGCGAGTTTTTACCGCGGTACCGCTGACGCTGACCATCAGCATACTGCTATCTTTCCCGACGGTCTCGTAATCAATATCAATACCGACAACCGCATCAGCGCCCAATGCTTTGGCTTGTTCGCCGAGTTCCTGGAAAGCAATTTCACGCGCTTTACGTAATTCTTTTTCATACGCGCCGGAGCGCCCACCGACGATATCGCGGATACCCGCAAAGAAATCGCGGAAGATATTTGCGCCTAAAATAGCTTCGCCGGTTACCACACCGCAGTATTCCACGATGCTCTGCCCTTCAAGCGTAGGGGTAGTCGAAAACTGCATGGTTAATCTCCTTGTTGCGCTAAGAGCACGATCTCAAAAGCATTATCGAACCGATCCACTATCATTGAAAGGATATATTCTATCAACGTAGAACACTAATCGTAGAAAGCTAATAAGGAAATCATTATGCGCTACTCGAAACTCTCTCTGCTGGTCCCCTGTGCACTTCTTCTCAGCGCCTGTACTACCGTGACGCCGGTCTATAAAGATAACGGCACGCGTAGCGGTTCATGCGTAGAAGGCGGGCCAGACAGCGTGGCCCAGCAATTCTATGATTACCGCATCCAGCATCGTAACAATGACATTACCGCCCTGCGCCCGTACTTAAGTGACAACCTGGCGAAACTGCTGAACGATGCCAGCCGTGATAACGCGCATCGCGAACTGTTTAACAGCGATCCGTTCTCCAGTCGCGCCACGTTACCGGACAGCGCCAGCGTCGCCAGCGCATCAACCATTCCGAATAGTGATGCACGCAATATTCCTCTGCGCGTCGAACTCAAACAAGGCGATCAGAGCTGGCGCGATGAAGTGCTGATGATCCGTGAAGGCCAGTGCTGGGTGGTCGATGATGTGCGTTATCTGGGCGGCAGCGTACACGCGCCGGCCGGGACGCTGCGCCAGTCTGTCGAAAACCGCTAACCGCCCCATTCACCCACCTGAATCATAACCCCCATAAATTGTCTGGCATTCTGCATAGAATGCCGACAATTATTCTTGCCCACTGGTAGCCCCGCTATTTTGTGCTATGTTTAGATAAGAATGCGGTTTGCATTTAACTTTTAACGCATAAATATTGCATAACTATTCTGTCAAAGGTAGTATCTGCGGCTTCAATATACACAAAATCATTCATGATGCGTCGAGGCGGCAAGTGAATGAATCTCCAGGAGCGTACGAATAGTACGTGACTGGAGTGAATGAACGCAGCCAACAAAGAGGCAGCTTGAAGGATGAAGTGTATAGCTATCAGACTGCCAGCATACGAGAATCAATGAGTATTCAATTAAACGGCATTAACTGCTTCTACGGCGCACATCAGGCGCTGTTCGATATCACGCTGGATTGCCCTCAGGGTGAAACACTGGTGTTACTTGGCCCAAGTGGAGCCGGGAAAAGCTCGCTACTGCGTGTACTCAATCTGCTTGAGATGCCGCGCTCGGGCACGCTCTCTATTGCGGGTAACCGTTTCGACTTCACGAAAACCCCATCAGATAAAGCCATTCGTGAGCTGCGTCAAAACGTGGGCATGGTCTTCCAGCAATACAATCTTTGGCCGCACCTGACGGTACAGCAAAACCTGATTGAAGCGCCCTGCCGCGTACTTGGTCTGACGAAAGAACAAGCACTGGCGCGTGCTGAAAAACTGCTTGAGCGTCTGCGCCTGAAGCCTTACAGCGATCGCTATCCACTGCATTTGTCCGGTGGCCAACAGCAGCGTGTAGCGATTGCCCGTGCGTTGATGATGGAACCGCAGGTGCTGCTGTTTGACGAACCTACCGCAGCGCTTGACCCGGAAATCACGGCCCAAATCGTCAGCATCATTCGTGAGCTGGCGGAAACCAAAATTACTCAGGTGATCGTCACCCACGAAGTGGAAGTTGCACGTAAAACAGCCAGTCGTGTGGTGTATATGGAAAACGGTCATATCGTCGAGTTTGGGGATGCGAGCTGCTTTGCCAACCCGCAAACCGAAGCGTTTAAAAACTATCTTTCTCACTAAGATTCGGGACAATACAATGAAAAAAGTTCTGATTGCCGCGCTAATCGCAGGTTTTAGTCTTTCCGCTACCGCAGCCCAAACCATTCGTTTCGCTACCGAAGCGTCCTATCCTCCGTTTGAATCCATCGATGCTAATAACAAGATCGTGGGCTTTGACGTTGATTTGGCGAATGCGCTGTGTAAAGAGATTGACGCCACCTGTACGTTTACCAATCAGGCCTTCGACAGCCTGATCCCCAGCCTGAAGTTCCGCCGCTTTGACGCGGTAATGGCCGGTATGGACATCACACCAGAACGTGAAAAGCAGGTCCTGTTCACGACGCCTTACTACGACAACTCGGCACTGTTTGTCGGCCAGCAGGGTAAATACACCAGCATCGACCAGCTGAAAGGCAAAAAAGTCGGCGTACAAAACGGTACCACGCACCAGAAATTCATCATGGATAAACATCCGGAAGTGACGACCGTGCCATATGACAGCTATCAGAATGCCAAACTGGATCTGCAAAACGGTCGTATTGACGGCGTCTTTGGTGATACCGCAGTGGTAACCGAATGGCTGAAAGACAATCCGAAACTGGCTGCCGTTGGCGATAAAGTGACGGATAAAGATTACTTCGGTACCGGTCTGGGCATCGCGGTGCGCCAGGGTAATACCGAGCTGCAGCAGAAATTTAACGCTGCGCTGGAAAAAGTGAAGAAAGATGGGACTTACGAAACCATCTATAACAAATGGTTCCAGAAGTAATATTTGATGAATGAATTTTTTCCTTTAGCAAGCGCCGCCGGGATGACCGTCGGCCTTGCCGTTTGTGCGCTGATTATTGGCCTTGCGCTCGCCATGTTCTTTGCCGTCTGGGAGTCTGTAAAATGGCGTCCAGTGGCATGGGCAGGTTCAGCGCTGGTCACTATTCTGCGCGGGTTACCAGAAATTCTGGTCGTTCTGTTTATCTATTTCGGTTCCTCTCAACTGCTGCTGACGCTGGCCGATGGCTTTACGATCAATCTCGGGTTCGTGCAAATCCCCGTTCAGATGCAGATTGAAAACTTCGACGTCAGCCCGTTCCTGTGCGGTGTGATTGCGCTGTCATTGCTTTACGCAGCCTATGCCTCACAAACGCTGCGCGGTGCGTTGAAAGCGGTTCCGCTTGGACAATGGGAATCAGGCCAGGCGCTGGGTTTATCTAAAACCGCGATTTTCTTTCGCCTGGTGATGCCGCAAATGTGGCGCCATGCTCTGCCGGGTCTGGGAAACCAGTGGCTGGTGTTGCTGAAAGATACCGCGCTGGTTAGCCTTATCAGCGTGAACGATCTGATGCTACAAACCAAAAGCATTGCGACCCGTACTCAGGAACCCTTTACCTGGTACATCGTCGCGGCGGCTATTTACCTGGTGATTACGCTGGTGAGTCAGTACATTCTCAAACGCATTGACCTGCGCGCGACACGTTTTGAGCGGAGACCAGGCTAATGCTTGAGTATTTACCTGAACTACTGAAAGGGCTGCACACCAGCCTGACGCTGACGGTCGCCTCGATTGTGGTGGCACTGGTTCTGGCGTTGGTTTTCACTGTTATCCTGACACTGAAAACGCCGGTGCTGGTTTGGCTGGTTCGCGCTTATATCACGCTGTTTACCGGTACACCGCTGCTGGTGCAAATCTTCCTGATCTACTACGGACCAGGGCAGTTTCCGGCATTGCAAGAATATCCGGTACTGTGGCATCTACTCTCTGAACCGTGGTTGTGCGCGTTAATTGCGCTGTCGTTAAACAGTGCGGCCTATACCACGCAACTGTTTTACGGTGCGATTCGAGCAATCCCGGAAGGCCAGTGGCAGTCCTGTGGTGCGCTGGGGATGAGCAAAAAGGATACGCTGGCCATTCTGCTGCCGTATGCCTTTAAACGCGCCCTCTCCTCGTATTCCAACGAAGTGGTACTGGTCTTTAAAAGTACCTCTCTGGCGTACACCATCACACTGATGGAAGTCATGGGCTACAGCCAACTGCTGTACGGCCGTACCTATGACGTCATGGTCTTCGGTGCCGCGGGCGTGATTTACCTGATCGTCAATGGCTTGCTGACGTTGATGATGCGCCTGATCGAACGTAAAGCTCTGGCGTTTGAACACCGGAATTAACGATGTTCATGCCTGATGGCGTCAGACCATCCGACAAAATGTGCATAAAGTAAAAAACATAAAGACGGACAAGAACCTAAATTGTCCGTCTTTTTTTATACCTGAAAAATAGTTAATCATTTTTATTGCATATAAATTCATTAAATGGCATTGTGAATCCACGCCGCAGACACGGTAAATAATCATAAGATTGACAGACGGGAGTTCCACCATGAAAAAGTTAGTACTGGCCGCATTACTTGCTACTTTCGCCGCTGGCGCCGCAGCTGCTGATAAGATTAGTTTCGGTGTATCCGCAACCTACCCGCCTTTCGAATCACTGGATGCCAGCAATAAAATTGTCGGTTTTGATATCGATCTGGCAACAGCATTGTGCAAACAAATGCAGGCTGAATGTACTTTTACTAATCATGCTTTCGACAGCCTGATCCCCGCGCTGAAATTCAAAAAATATGATGCGGTGATTTCCGGTATGGACATCACGCCTGAACGTAGCAAGCAGGTTTCCTTCACCCAGCCGTACTATGCCAACTCAGCGCTGGTGATTGCGAAGAAAGACACCTATAAGAGCTTTGATGATCTGAAAGGCAAACGTATCGGGATGGAAAACGGCACCACGCACCAGAAGTACCTGCAGGACAAACATCCTGAAGTAAAAACCGTGGCCTACGACAGCTATCAGAATGCGATTATCGACCTGAAAAATGGCCGTATTGATGGCGTATTTGGCGATACCGCCGTCGTTAACGAGTGGCTGAAAACTAACCCGCAGTTAGGCGTGGCTACCGACAAAGTGACCGATCCACAATACTTCGGTACCGGTCTTGGCATTGCGGTTCGCCCGGATAACAAAGCCCTGCTGGAAAAACTGAATAGTGCGCTGGCCGCCATCAAAGCTGACGGCACGTACCAGAAAATCAGTGACCAGTGGTTCCCACAGTAACCTCTGTCTTGTTTAAAAAGCCGCTACCCGCGGCTTTTTTATTGCTATTTTCCCATATGGGATACAACGTGAACACCTGACCTCACCAACAATGTCGGCCACGCCATCAGTCCGTTGTGCTCATAGGGGAACAAAAAACAAAGCCCGGTTTCCTGGGCCTTGAAGACGCAAAACAGATCAGTTGTAAGCATTGAGCGTCCGCTGACACAGTGCCGAGCGAACGCAATCATCTTTGTTGAATCGAACGATCCCAACCATGTCATCTTCTTCGAAACGGGCCAGCGCATCGCTTAGCCCTGAACGAACATGAGCAGGGAGATCGCACTGGGTAATATCCCCATTCACAATCACCGTCACATTCTCTCCGAGGCGAGTCAAAAACATCTTCATTTGCGCAGCAGTCACATTCTGAGCCTCGTCCAGAATAACAACGGCATTTTCAAATGTACGTCCCCGCATATACGCGAACGGCGCGATTTCTACCTTACCAATCTCAGGTCGCAGGCAATATTGCATAAAGGAGGCTCCCAGACGTTTTACCAGCACGTCATAAACCGGACGAAAATAGGGAGCGAACTTCTCAGAGACATCCCCAGGTAAGAAGCCGAGATCTTCATCAGCTTGCAGAACTGGACGGGTTACAATGATCCTGTCCACATCTTTGTGGATCAGGGCTTCTGCTGCTTTCGCCGCGCTGATCCAGGTTTTACCACACCCTGCTTCGCCCGTGGCGAAGATCAGCTGCTTACTCTCGATAGCATTCAGGTAGTGCGCCTGAGCTTCATTTCGCGCCGTGATCGGTGAGGCATCGCGACTATCACGCGCCATACCAATCGCTTCAACACCGCCCATCTGCACAAGCGAGGTGACCGATTCATCTTCGCGCTGTTTATGGCTACGCGAATCCCGCCTCAGCACACGTTTTGCTTCGCGACGAGCTTTGATCACTGCTTTTTGTCTTCCCATGGATAGCACCTTGAGTTGTAGGTATACATCACACGCGCCGTTGGCGGCACGATTATGCGCACGAACATCTGAGGGTTGGCTTCCTTGTAAGCCATTGCCTGCCTTCGGATAAGACGCCATACACGGCTACGCGCACCGTACAGGGTGTCAGTTACAAGGATAAGAAGTGAAAGGGAGAGAGATTTAACGGTGACGAGATGGCTACCGGAAGAGAAACGTCCGCGTAAGGGACTGCAATAACTTTGAAAAACGTGTCCAGTACAGGACTTTTCCATTCGCGATCTCCATAGTGAATGACTATCACCGCCGGGAACTACCGCTATTACTTATAATTACATCATAACCTTTCGTTAATGCAACAATATTTTTACTTGTTGTTAACTTAATTTCATCTTATCGCCAGCAACAGTCTCTTGCAGAGAGATGACAGAATTATTTCAGTCGCCGCCGATCATGAAAAATAATTTTTTCATTCATCAGAGTGTCAGGAAATGCCCCGCAGCACTGCGGGGCACAATCATCATGCTTCGAGCAGGGCTTGCCCCAGATAGTGGTCGGCGGTTTTGACACCAGGCAAAGCAAAGAAGTAGCCCCCACCAATAGGTTTGACATACTCCTCAAGCGCTTCACCGTTCAGGCGTTTCTGAACCGTCAAAAACCCTTTTTCCAGGTCGTGCTGATAGCAAACGAACAACAGTCCCATATCCAACTGCCCGGAATTGGTCACGCCAAGCGAATAGCTGTAGCCACGACGCATCATCAGGCTGGTCTCTGTTTCTTTCGTGCGCGGGTTCGCCAGACGAATATGGCTGTCGAGTGCGATCACCTCGCCTTCGGGATCATTGGCGTAATCCGGCACATCATGCTCGTGCTGCATTCCCAACGGTGCGCCGGTATGTTTATCGCGGCCGAAAATCGTTTGCTGCTCTTTTAGCGGCGTACGGTCCCAGAATTCCACGCGGAACTGGATGAGCCTGACGGCCTGATAGCTACCATCTTGTGCCCATGCCGGTTCTCCCTGCTCCGCAGTGACCCACACCACGTTTTGCATCAGCGTGGCATTGGCAGCGTCTGGATTCGCGGTTCCATCCTTAAATCCCAGCAAATTGACGGGAGTCTCTTTACCTTTACTGCGTGCGGCATGATCAGAGATAAACCCTTCACGTTTCCAGCGTACGCTGAGCAGATCCGGCGTGTGCTTAATGATATCGCGCAGCGCATGGATAACGGTGTCCTGCGTATTGGCGCAAATCTGCAACAGCAAATCGCCATGACATAGCGCCGCATCCAGTGAATCATTCGGAAAACGCGTCATTTTTTGCAGTTTTTTCGGCATCTGTGCTTTCAGACCATAGCGATCATCAAACAGTGAAGATCCAACCGACAGCGTCATCGTCAGATTATCCGGCGCTATGTATGCCCCAAGAATACCGGAATCCATTGGCGGTAAACGTGGATTCGGCGTTTCTGGTGCCGGCCCTCCGGTTGTCAAAAATGCAAACCGGCGGGTCAGTAAACGAAACAGACGCTCAAGGTCAGCTTTATCACTGGCGAGCACATCAAACGCCACCAGCATCATTGAGGCTTGCTGCGGCGTCAGGATACCGGCCTGGTGCTGGCCATAAAACGGTTGTTTCTCACTGCGTGCATCAGGTGACAGTGTTCCCGGCGCACTTTGCGTTTTTTGCGCGTGAGCGACCGGGCATCCGCCCGCCAGCGCCAGTGCCCCACCCAGCGCCCCCATCCCTTTCAGTAAACGTCGGCGTGACGGTTCGCTCACGCCGTTTTCATTATCGTGCTGCATAGTGCTTAATCCAGGCCCAAAACACCGCGTAATTGCGACAAGTCTTCCGCCAGCGTCGTGATTGGCCCTTTCAGCGCATTACGATCGGCATCGGTCAGTTTGTCATAGGTTTCAAAGCCGTCTTTGGTACGGTACTTGCTCAGAATGGTATCGACTTTTTTGAAGTTCGCATCCACCTTCGCCAACAGATCAGCATTGGATTTTTGTAACTGAGGACGCAGGAGATCGACGATTTTCTGCGCGCCATCAACGTTAGCCTGGAAGTCCCACAAATCGCTGTGGCTGTAACGATCTTCTTCTCCACTGATTTTGCTGGCTGCGACTTCTTCAATCAGCCCTGCTGCCCCGCCAACCACTTTAGACGGCGGGAAAGCAAGTTCGCTAATACGCGTTTGCAGGTCAAGAACATCGCTGTTTAATTGGTCGGCGTACTTGTCCATACCTTTAGTGGTATTGTCGCCAAACAGCGCTTTCTCCAGGCGGTGGAAGCCGGTGAATTTAGGATCGGCGGCTTTTTGCTCATAATCATCTTCACGCGCATCTATGCTGCCGTCGAGATCGGAGAACAGTTCAGCAATCGGTTCAATACGCTCATAATGCTGACGGGTTGGCGCATACAGCGATTTGGCTTTCTCCAGATCGCCTGCTTTAATGGCATCCGTGAAGGCTTTCGTGCCTGTCACCAGTTGCGCTGTTTCTGCCGTTACATAGGCTTTGTATTCAGTAATTGCACCACTCAGGCTCAGCAGAGCATCGCTGTGCGCGGCATCTGCCGTTGCCGTCCCCTTCACGATCAGCTTGCCTTTCGGGTTGGTCAGCAGACCGCAGGTCATATCATATTCACCCGGCTGTAGGTTAGCCGTCATTTTCTGGCTAAAACCGGGCGCAATGTTTTCACGCTCTTCGACCACCATCACGCCTTTGAGGATCTCCCACTCCAGCGCTTTTTGACTGTGGTTCTGAATGATGAACTGAGTCTTCCCGGCATTCACCGTGATTGTCATCGGTTCACACTGTTTGTCATTTACCGTGACTTTTACCTGCGGGATATCAGCAGCGTGAGCGGTAAAAGCAGAAGTAAACAGCGCGGCAATACCCAACTGCAGCGCACTACGGCGGAAATTAATCGTCATGACCCATCCCTATAAAAAGTATGTTGTAACTAAATGATATTCTTGCATCACGTTTTATCAGGGTGCGGTCCGTGATGCCGTAGTGCCTGAACGAGGTGGCAGTGCAAACATAATCAATGCCGGAATCAGATAGATAAACCAGACAGCAACTTCACTAACACTTGGCGCTTCCTGATAGCCGAAGATCCCTTCCATCAATGTGCCAAACAGCGAATGCGTTGACAGAACGCTGCTCATATCAAACGCCACGTCCTGGAAATGATTCCATAACCCAGCTTCGTGGAATGCACGAATGGCCCCCGCAGCAAGACCTGCGGCAACCAACAAAATGAACAGACTGGTCCATTTAAAGAAAGCCCCGAGATTGAGGCGAATCCCACCGAGATAAATCAGATAACCCAGTACCACCGCAGTTGCCAGTCCCAGCATCGCACCTAGCGGTGGCCAAATACCCACATCCTGCTGAAATGCCGCCAGCAGAAAGAAGACAGACTCCAGCCCTTCACGAGCGACGGCAAAAAAGACCATCATCACCAGCGCCCAGCCATGATGATTGCCTTTCTGTAACGCGTTATCGACAGCCTGTTCCAGTTGAACTTTGACGTTGCGCGATACTTTACGCATCCAGAAGACCATCCAGGTCAGAATCACCACGGCAATAAGCGCCACGATACCTTCAAAGAGCTCCTGCTCTTTTTGCGGGAATTCGCCCGTGGTTTCATTGATGAAAATTCCCAGCGAGAGGCACAGCGCCGCCGCCAGCAACACACCAATCCACATCACGCCAATCCAGCGACCACGCTGAGTCCGTTTCAGGTAGCTGGCAATCAGGCTGACAATCAGCGCGGCCTCTAACCCTTCGCGCAACATAATTAGAAATGGAACAAACATGCGAAGTACCCTTTAACGTTATTCTCAGTCAACTGATGCAAAGAAAAGTAAATTACAGTGATAGTGATTATCATTACAGCAAGGAAAAACTCAAGCAGAATGTTTTGAGAATGATGACTTAATGTAAACAGTTAGGTGGGTAACAGTTATTGCACGCTGGATCGAAGGGATGGAGACATAAAAAAGCCCGCTCGCGGCGGGCTTTAAAAACAATACAGCGGTTATTCTTCCTGCAAACGCGACGGCGGTGCTGAATGGTAATGAGCATCAGCCTCGGCAAAACGTTTCTGCATTGCTGCTGATGGCGCTTTACCCCACAGACTGAAGACCACAATCCCGATACTGCCGAACACGAAGCCCGGGATGATTTCATACAGACCCAACCAGGCAAACTGCTTCCAGACGATAACCGTCACAGCACCAATGACCATCCCTGCCAGCGCGCCGTTACGGGTCATACGCGACCACATTACGGAGAACAGAACAACCGGACCAAAGGCAGCACCAAAGCCAGCCCAGGCGTAGCTCACCAGGCCGAGCACGCGGTTCTCTGGGTTTGCCGCCAGCGCGATGGACACCAGCGCCACGACCAGCACCATGATACGCCCAATCCATACCAGCTCTTTCTGGCTGGCATTTTTACGCAGGAACGCTTTGTACAAATCTTCGGTAATCGCACTGGAGCATACCAGCAGTTGGCAGCTCAGCGTCGACATCACCGCTGCAAGGATCGCAGACAACAGAATACCGGCAATCCACGGGTTGAACAGGATCTGCGCCAGTTCAATAAACACGCGCTCGGCGTTCTGGTTCACGGCACCCGCCAACGACGGGTTGTTATTGAAGTAAGCAATGCCGAAGAAACCAACGGCAACAGCGCCAGCCAGACACAGGATCATCCAGGTCATACTGATGCGACGTGCGTGGACAATACTATGGTGGGAATCGGCAGCCATAAAGCGTGCCAGGATATGCGGCTGACCGAAATAACCCAGTCCCCATCCCATCAGGGAAATGATGGCAACAAAGTTAAGCCCTTTGAACATATCGACGTTTTCAATGCTCTTTTGCTTAATCACTTCCAGCGAGTCTTCAAATCCGCCGACACCAATAATCACCATCACCGGTGTCAGGATCAGTGCGAAGATCATCAGGCTGGCCTGTACGGTATCGGTCCAACTCACCGCGAGGAAGCCACCAATAAAGGTATAAATGATCGTCGCGGCCGCTCCCGCCCACAGCGCAGTTTCGTAGCTCATACCAAAGGTGCTTTCGAATAAACGCGCCCCTGCCACAATACCTGAAGCACAATAGATGGTGAAAAACAGCAGAATAACCAGTGCGGAAATAATACGCAGCACGCGGCTTTTATCTTCAAAACGGCCGGTAAAGTAATCCGGCAACGTCAGTGCATTGTTATTATATTCGGTGTGTACACGTAAACGCCCGGCCACCAGTTTCCAGTTGATCCAGGCACCTAATACCAGACCGATAGCGATCCAACTTTCTGAAATCCCCGACAGGAAAATCGCACCTGGCAGCCCCATCAGCAGCCAGCCGCTCATGTCGGATGCCCCAGCGGATAACGCCGTTACGAACGGACCCAGACTGCGTCCACCCAGAATATAATCATCAAAGTTTTTGGTCGAACGCCATGCAATAAACCCTATCAATATCATGCCAAAAATATAGACACAGAATGTGACTAACATCGGTGTGCTAATAGCCATCAAAACTCTCCAAAATTATGTATCGGCAATGCCGTGGCTTGCCGTTTTATTACCCTGCCGGAACGTGGCAAAGATATCTGTATTGACCAGGGCGACCGTATCCTGCCGGAAGCCATGGCCATTCACAATCGATTTAACACACCATTTACATCAATTTTGATCCAGAGTAGATAGCATTTTTCTGTAGGTTGCACTCTCTCACATTTTTTCTGGTTGCACCTTTAAAAAGTGTTAACTACCGCAGAGAAAAAGATTCTGCGTTTTTTACAGCCCTTGTTATAAACATCATCTTTATTAACATTTCATTCATTTTCAAGCTTGCAAACCAAGTCACATTTAACATGGTTGCACAAAGTTGCAACATGGTGGATATTTCTCGGTAACTATCAGCCCCGTATTTCAGTACAACAGGAGTAAATGGCATGGGAACCACCACGATGGGGGTTAAACTGGACGACGCCACACGCGAGCGGATTAAAACAGCAGCATCACGAATCGATCGCACGCCGCATTGGCTTATCAAGCAGGCCATCTTTAATTATCTCGAAAGACTGGAAAATGACGATGCGCTCCCGGAGCTGCCTGCCCTGCTGGCGGGTGCAGCAAATGAGAGCGAGGAATCCACTGCGCAACAAAATGAAGCGCACCAGCCTTTCCTTGAATTTGCAGAGCAGATCCTGCCGCAGTCTGTTTCCCGTGCGGCCATTACCGCGGCATATCGCCGTGCTGAAACCGATGCGGTGCCAATGTTGATGGAACAGGCTCGTCTGCCGCAACCTATCGCAGAGCAGGCCCATAAACTGGCCTATCAGTTGGCCGATAAACTGCGCAACCAAAAGACGGCCAGCGGGCGTGCCGGCATGGTCCAGGGACTGTTGCAGGAATTCTCCCTTTCCTCACAGGAAGGCGTCGCGCTGATGTGTCTGGCTGAAGCACTGCTGCGTATTCCCGACAAAGCCACTCGCGATGCGCTGATCCGCGACAAAATCAGCAACGGCAACTGGCAATCACACATCGGACGCAGCCCGTCTCTGTTCGTTAACGCTGCAACGTGGGGATTGTTGTTTACCGGTCGTCTGGTCTCCACTCATAACGAAGCCAGCCTCTCACGCTCGCTGAACCGCATCATCGGCAAGAGCGGTGAACCGCTGGTGCGTAAAGGCGTCGACATGGCGATGCGCTTGATGGGTGAGCAATTCGTCACCGGAGAAACCATTGCAGAAGCACTGGCTAACGCGCGTAAACTGGAAGAGAAAGGTTTCCGCTATTCCTATGACATGCTGGGTGAGGCCGCGCTGACCGCCGCCGATGCCCAGGCCTATATGGTCTCCTATCAGCAGGCGATCCATGCCATTGGTAAAGCCTCAAACGGGCGCGGTATTTATGAAGGCCCGGGGATCTCCATCAAACTGTCTGCACTGCACCCGCGCTACAGCCGTGCGCAGTATGACCGCGTGATGGATGAGCTTTATCCGCGCCTGAAGTCGCTGACCCTGCTGGCGCGTCAGTACGACATCGGCATTAACATCGATGCCGAAGAGGCTGACCGACTGGAGATCTCCCTCGATCTGCTGGAAAAACTGTGCTTTGAACCCGAACTGGCAGGCTGGAACGGGATCGGTTTTGTTATTCAGGCCTACCAGAAGCGCTGCCCGTACGTCATCGACTACCTGATCGACCTGGCAACCCGTAGCCGCCGTCGCCTGATGATCCGTCTGGTTAAAGGTGCGTACTGGGATAGTGAAATCAAACGTGCCCAGATGGACGGTCTGGAAGGCTATCCGGTCTACACCCGTAAGGTGTACACCGACGTTTCCTATCTGGCCTGTGCGAAAAAACTGCTTGCGGTACCGAACCTGATCTACCCGCAGTTTGCCACCCACAACGCGCATACGCTGGCGGCAATTTATCAGTTAGCAGGCCAAAACTACTATCCGGGCCAGTACGAATTCCAGTGCCTGCACGGCATGGGTGAACCGCTGTACGAGCAGGTCACCGGCAAAGTCGCGGACGGTAAACTCAACCGCCCATGCCGTATTTATGCCCCCGTCGGCACACATGAAACGCTGCTGGCTTACCTGGTTCGTCGCCTGCTGGAAAATGGCGCCAACACCTCGTTCGTCAACCGTATTGCGGATACCACCCTGCCGCTGGATGAACTGGTCGCCGATCCCGTTGAAGCGGTCGAGAAACTGGCGCAGCAGGAAGGTCAGGCCGGGCTGCCGCATCCGAAGATTGCGCTCCCGCGTTCCCTGTATGGCAAAGGCCGCGAAAACTCCGCAGGGCTGGATTTAGCGAATGAACACCGCCTGGCCTCGCTGTCTTCTGCCCTGCTCAATAGCGCGCTGCAAAAATGGCACGCCAAACCGATGCTCGAACATCCGGTCGCTGACGGTGAAATGACGCCGGTTGTCAACCCGGCTGAGCCGAAAGACATTGTGGGATACGTGCGAGAAGCGACTCACGCTGAAGTGGAGCAGGCGCTACAGAACGCCGTCAATAATGCCCCTATCTGGTTTGCTACACCGCCACAAGAACGTGCCGCCATTTTGCATCGCGCCGCTATTTTAATGGAGGGCCAGATGCAGCAACTGATTGGCATTCTGGTGCGTGAAGCGGGTAAAACCTTCAGCAACGCCATTGCGGAAGTGCGCGAAGCCGTTGACTTCCTGCACTACTATGCCGGCCAGGTTCGTGATGATTTCGACAACGAAACGCATCGTCCGCTCGGCCCGGTGGTCTGTATCAGCCCGTGGAACTTCCCACTGGCCATTTTCAGCGGGCAAATTGCGGCTGCGCTGGCAGCAGGTAACAGCGTGCTGGCAAAACCTGCGGAGCAAACCCCGCTGATTGCCGCTCAGGGCATCGCTATTTTGCTGGAAGCCGGTGTACCGCCAGGCGTGGTACAACTGTTGCCAGGCCAAGGGGAAACCGTCGGCGCGCAACTCACCTCCGATGAACGCGTACGCGGCGTCATGTTCACCGGTTCAACGGAAGTCGCCACGCTGTTGCAGCGAAATATTGCTACTCGTCTGGATGCGCAGGGTCGTCCAATTCCGCTCATCGCTGAAACAGGCGGGATGAACGCCATGATCGTCGACTCCTCCGCGTTAACAGAACAGGTTGTGGTGGACGTGCTGGCCTCTGCGTTTGACAGCGCCGGACAGCGTTGCTCGGCACTGCGCGTCCTGTGCCTGCAGGATGATATTGCCGACCATACGCTGAAAATGCTGCGCGGCGCGATGGCCGAATGTCGTATGGGTAATCCAGGCCGTCTGACCACCGATATTGGGCCAGTTATTGATGAAGAAGCCAAAGCCAATATTGAACGTCATATTCAGGCCATGCGTGCCAAAGGACGTCCGGTATTCCAGGCCGTACGTGAGAACAGCGATGATGCGCGTGAATGGCAAACCGGGACCTTTATTGCACCAACGTTGATTGAGCTGGAAAGCTTTGATGAGCTACAAAAAGAGGTGTTCGGCCCGGTGTTGCACGTCGTGCGTTACACCCGTAATAACCTCGGCAATTTGATTGAGCAAATCAATGCGTCCGGTTACGGCCTGACGCTTGGCGTGCATACTCGTATTGATGAAACCATCGCGCAGGTCACCGGGTCCGCGCACGTTGGTAACTTGTACGTTAACCGTAATATGGTCGGTGCTGTGGTCGGCGTGCAGCCATTTGGTGGCGAAGGATTGTCAGGAACCGGACCCAAAGCCGGTGGCCCACTGTATCTGTACCGTTTGCTGGCAAACCGTCCGGAAAATGCACTGGCCGTCACGCTGGCCCGCCAGGATGCAGACTACCCTGTCGATGCACAGCTTAAATCAGCGCTGATTCAACCGCTGGAGGCGCTCACCGCATGGGCAAGCGATCGTCCGTCGCTGCATGCGCTCTGCCAACAGTTTGCCGAACTGGCACAAGCCGGAACCCAGCGTTTGCTGCCAGGGCCAACCGGCGAGCGCAATACCTGGACGCTGTTGCCGCGTGAACGCGTGCTGTGTATGGCCGATAACGAGCAGGATGCGCTGGTGCAGGTTGCTGCCGTGGCCTCGGTTGGCAGTCTTATCCTGTGGCAAGATGATGCTTTCCATCGCGAACTGGCAAAACGTCTGCCTGCGGCCCTCTGTGGGCGCATTCAGTTTGCCAAAGCAGACACCCTCACCGCGCAGCCGTTCGATGCCGTTATCTTCCACGGCGATTCCGACCAGCTACGCGCACTGTGCGAATCGGTAGCGGCACGGGAAGGTGCGATTGTTTCGGTACAAGGATTTGCCCGCGGCGAGAGCAATATCCTGCTGGAGAGGCTGTATATTGAACGCTCGTTGAGCGTGAATACCGCCGCGGCGGGTGGGAACGCCAGCCTGATGACAATCGGCTAAGGTTATGGTTAATTAAGGCTCCGGTTACGGGGCCTTTTTTATTAAGCCAGAGGGAAGCATGAAACGAATTGTACTGACCTGTGCAGCACTGCTGCTAAGCAGTCACGCACTGGCGGATGACTGCGCAAACGCAAACAACCAGCTTGAAATGAATACCTGCGCCGCTGAGCAGTATAAGACGGCCGACACAAAGCTAAATGAGACTTATCAGAATGCACTGAAACGCGCCGCCCCCACCCAACGTGATTTACTGAAAAAAGCACAGGTCGCATGGATTACCCTGCGTGATGCAGACTGCGCATTGATCAGTTCAGGCACGGAAGGCGGCAGCATACAGTCGATGATCACCAGCCAGTGTTTAACGGACAAAACCAACGAGCGAGAAGCATTTCTCGCCTCCCTCTTGCAATGTGAAGAGGGCGACTTAAGCTGCCCGTTACCCCCCGCCAACTAGCGCACACGGATCCCTTCAATAATCATTCGCTGTACGCTCTCCACCGTTTGGTTAAAAAAGGCTTCATCACGCAGCGTTGCGCCCGTCACTGCCTCGACCTGTGGGGCAAAGTCAGCGTAATGTTGCGTTGAAGCCCAAATCATAAAAATCAGATGATGCGGGTCAACCGGCGCCAGTTTTCCACTGCTGACCCATCCGGCAATCAATGCGGATTTCTCGTCAATCAACGTTTTAAGATCGCCCGTTAATTCCGCCATCAACAAAGGTGCGCCTGCCAGCATTTCCATACAAAACAGTCGCGATGCCTGAGGATAATCGCGGGACACTTCCAGTTTGAGTCGGATGTACTCTTTTATCGCCACCAGCGGTGCAAAGTCCTCACGAAAGGCCTTCAGCGGCGCCAGCCAGATATCGAGGATCTGGCGTAATACGGCAATATAGAGCACCTCTTTAGAAGGGTAGTAATAAAGCAGATTCGTTTTAGACACCCCCGCCAGTTCCGCAATCTGCTCCAGACGCGTGCCATGAATGCCATACTGGGAAAAGACATTTAATGCCGCGGTTAAGATAGCCTGGCGTTTTGCACTCACGGCCTGCGAGCGTTTACCTGTTTTTTTCTCTGCGCCTTGAGCCATGCACCCTCTCCTTGTTCTGAGGGCGCCAGCATAACAAATCGCACACTGAAACGTTAAATTAAAGCGACTCGGGCGGAGCCTCCTGCTGAACGGTTTTCTTCCTTTTGAACTTCAGTTCGCTGACCAGTACGCCAATGATAATGAATGCCGCCCCCAACAGAGCAAGCAGCGGCAGGCGTTCCCCTGCGAGCCGACCAAAAATCCCCGCCCATACAGGCTCACCGGTATAGATTACCGTTGCGCGTGTCGGCGAAACGCTGCGCTGCGCCCAGTTCATGGTAACCTGGATAATCGCGCTAAAAATACCCAATCCTAATGCCACGACCAGCAAGCCTGTCGACATGGGAGGAACCGACTCACCTGCGGGCCCCATCGCAATAAACGCCACCACCGAAGCGGTTGCCAGTTGCACCACCGTGACCCGACGTACATCCACTTTTCCAGCCCATGCGCTGATCAGGATAATTTCTGCCGCTATCGCCACCGCACCCACCAGCGTGATCCACTCCCCTTCACCAAGCGCCAGTAAATTGCCATCCGGCCCGGCAAGAAAGATCAGTCCGATAAAGGCCAACACAATACCGACGCACGGCATAACTCCTGGCATTCGTCCCAGACACAACCACTGCAGCAGCGGTACCAGTGGTACATACATCGCAGTAATGAATGCCGACTTGCTGCTGGGAATAGACTGTAATCCCCAGGTTTGCAGGCTATAGCCCAGTGCAATTGCTACGCCAATCGCCACTCCGGCTTTGACTTCCAGCCATGTCAGCCCACGCAATGTACGCAATGACAGCAACGCCACCGCCAGTGCCGCTGTCGCAAAGCGCACGCCGACAAAGAAAAAGGGACCGCTCAGCGTGACAGCATATTGCACAGCCAAAAACGTTCCGCCCCAGAACATGGTGATCACAATGAGGATCGCCTCCTGGGGTTTAACAGAGAAGGAATAACGAGAAAGTAATGACATGAGACACCCGATTAGCTGAATGTCATTAGTCTGCGTTGCGTTTTGTTACAGTTCAACCTTGCAGACAAAAAAAACCGCCGGAACGACCCGGCGGCGGTGGCGACGTAACGTCTGTCTCTGAACACTCAGCCGTCACGATATCTCTAACAGACAGCCCGACAATTACGATTTGTTATTGCCGTGGCTATTCTTGCCCCCTTTTTTGCCTGCTTCTGAAGCGCGTTGCGGGTCATTCTTGAAGTTGCCCCCGCTGTGCTGGCCACCTTTTCGACCTGCTTCTGATGCTCTTTCACGGTCTTCCGCAAAGTTGCCGGAACCGCCCCGATGGTTTGCCATTACTGACCTCCGTCATTGATTAGCCATCATATTGCATAGGTACTGAGGAGTGATACCTCACGCAGCGCATGGGCCGTGCCCTGATGTTTACTGCGTGGGATTAAGCATAGTGAAGAGTAACCGGATGACCGACGAACTGTAATATTCTGCAACAGGAATGGCCACAAGATGTTAATAATCGCAGCGTGAAATCAATAAGTCTTTCTTATGGCTACCAAATTCCGTCCGGTTAAAAATGTATCATTTTGCAACAAAAACAGTTGTTATAAAAATTGTTATAAATCAAAGAAGTGATTGTGAAATTTGCACTCCTGGCCGTACGTCATATCTTTAAAGGGAGGTAGCGAATCGCTACGGACACGGTTAACTCGAGGAGTAGTGTAAAATGGCAAAAGTTCTGGTGCTTTATTATTCCATGTACGGACACATTGAAACCATGGCCCATGCAGTCGCAGAAGGCGCAAATAAGGTAGATGGCGCGGAAGTCATTATTAAGCGTGTGCCAGAGACAATGCAGCCTGAAATCTTCCTGAAAGCAGGCGGTAAAACACAAAACGCACCAGTCGCAACCCCGCAGGAACTGGCTGATTACGACGCCATTATTTTTGGTACTCCCACGCGCTTTGGCAACATGTCAGGTCAGATGCGTACCTTCCTGGATCAGACTGGAGGACTGTGGGCATCTGGCGGCCTTTACGGCAAACTCGCCAGCGTATTCAGCTCAACAGGCACTGGCGGCGGTCAGGAACAAACCATTACATCGACCTGGACAACGCTTGCCCACCACGGGATGGTGATTGTTCCCATTGGTTATGCGGCGCAAGAGCTGTTTGATGTCTCACAAGTTCGTGGCGGTACGCCGTACGGCGCAACCACCATTGCCGGGGGTGACGGCTCCCGACAGCCAAGTCAGGAAGAGTTATCTATCGCCCGCTATCAGGGTGAATATGTCGCAGGTCTGGCAGTAAAACTCAACGGCTAATCTTCAACAGGAGGATTCGAATGCCAACTCAAGAAGCGAAAGCCCATCGCGTCGGCGAATGGGCAAGTCTGCGCAACACATCGCCAGAAATAGCCGAAGCCATTTTTGAAGTCGCTCACTATGACGAGAAACTGGCGGAAAAGATTTGGGAAGAAGGTAGCGATGAGGTACTGATCAAAGCCTTTGAGAAAACTGACAAAGATTCACTCTTTTGGGGTGAACAGACTATCGAACGCAAAAACGTTTAGCATTCTGACTCCCCCGTTTACACGGGGGAGTTTTCCTGGCTTACTTCGCAGCCTCATTCAGTACGCTATCGAATTTATCAACAGGGCAAAAGCCATTGGCATCAATCGGACAGCCTTTCAGTTCCAGCGTCACACGTTGGGCCGGGGATTTGAGCGTCAGAACCTCCGCATTTCGCAGCTGCTGTGCACTCTGATACACATACTCAATTTTCATCAGATCGCGATTTGCGTTGCTGTCATGCCAGCGCTGGAAGACAATTTTACCGCCAATCGGCGTACGTTCGTTCTGGTCATGAAGCTGATACGGTTTAAAATCCAGTGCCGTGAGCAATGAAGCAATGTTCGAGTCATGTCCCACCAGCAGCGTAATTTTCGGCGCTTTCGCCCGTTCAGTCACCAACGCATTGTCGATATATTTGACCAACGGTTTGGCGACGTTTTGCGCCACTTCTGCAGAGGTGAACAGGCTGTCCTGATAACCATTTTTCAGCTTCGACAGCACCTTCCACTGTTGATCGGATTTGATCTCCCCCCAGGCGACCTTGTCCATCGGGAAGCCCTCGTAATATTGCAAGGTGAAGGCATCAACCAGCGAATTCCCCACCTTCAGTGGCCCGGAAACACCAGGCTCCTGCTGATACTTCGCACTGAATGTGTCTTTCGCATCAGTCAGGGAACACTGCTGTTTTTCTTTACACGACGGCGAGTCTTTGTAGTTTGTGATTTGCTCAAGCAGTTGGTAGCTCTCGTCAAGCTGCATCTGGCCGCGCTCTTTCTCCATCGCCTGAACAGCCTGCTGACTGAATGCCGCAGAATCATCGGTGATCACCGGGTTAAAAGTGGGGTCCATGGTACCCATTTTTTCCTGATGATGGACCGGAACGTCACACCCCGGGAAAGCCCCCGTGACAAAAAACTGCGCCGTCGCCACTGTCCGCTGCAGGCTGTTAGCATAGGTGTAAACCGTGCCCGGTGCCGGACATTCACCGGATTTCACCATGCCCTGTTCTGCCAGCCATTCACGCATGTAATGGCCCATATAAATTTCCAGCACGCCGCCCTTCGTGGTGAGTTGTCCGCCCGGGACATCCCACTCCGGCCATTGTTTGGGGGTCGACTGCTCGAGAACGCTGCCATTATTGGCTAAAGGTGCACGTAAGTTATGTCGGCTCATCATCAATACTTGCTGAAGCTGATAACCTTCTGGTGCCGTCTGCGCCTGTGCAGCCGTTGACAGCAATACAGCCCCCGCCACGACGGTGGCGATTAACGATTTTTTCATCCCTACGACCTCTTGTTGTTATCAATCACCACAGAGTGTGACAGATATATGACATTTTTCCGGGAACGCTTTCGCAAAAATGAGGGATCTACCGTGTCGGTTTAATGCCAAACTCCGTCTGAAGTTTGCGCACACCAAGGGGGGTAAAGGTGACGTGGCGGCTACCTGTCTGCGTTTTAATCCACTTCTGTTCGCTAAACCAGCTCAGCAATGTAGCACCGAGCACGCCGCCAGGATGATAACGTCGCTCACTCCAGTCCAGACAGCCGCAGCTTACTTTTCGTCGGGTAACTCCGGCACAAAGAACAATCCCCATTTCTGCCAGTTTTTGCTGCCCCAGATCGGTCAGCGTTTCGCCATCCGCTGTTAACCATTGCCGGGCAACCAGGGTATCAAAAAGCCTCACTGCCACTTCGCCCGCAAGGTGGTCATAGCAGGTTCGCGCATGCCGCAGGTTTATCGGGGTGGTGATTTTTCGCGACGTTGATGCAGACCATGCCACACCCATCAGGCGCTCCAGGAGGCCGGCTATCTCCGTACTTGCCAGGCGAAAATAACGGTGTCGCCCCTGGGCTAACGCCACAACAAATCGTTGTTCACACAGACGCGCCAGATGCGCGCTGGCCGTCGAGGCTGACACGTCCGCCACCGCGCTAAGTTCGGTTGCGGTCCAGGCGCGCCCATCCATCAAGGCACACAGCATACGCGAACGCGATTTATCCGCCATCACTGCCGCAGTGAGCGCCATTTGCGACTCCAGTTCACCCTCTTCTTCGTGCAGTATCACCGATGCCATAGCACCTCCTTTGGCGTTAACCCTCTGAATTAACGATGGCATGAAACGGGCGTAAAGTCACAGCGAGACTTACGCGGCGCGCAGCATCATCTCCACGCCCAACCCCACCAGGCAGAACAGAAAACAGCGTTTAAACACCACTGGAGAAATCACTCGCCGCACACGAGTCCCTAGCCACTGTCCCAGTAGCGCAGGAAGAATGGCAAAAGCCGATAAACTTAGGGACTGAACAGGTAACGCATTGTGCCACCACAAGCCCAGTGCTAACGCCAGCGTCGAAAACGTGAACGAAATGCCAAGCGCCTGCACCAATTCATCCTTTTCAAAGCCCAAAGACTGGATCCATGGCACGGCGGGCATGACAAATACCCCCGTTCCCCCCGTCAATAAACCGGTCACCAATCCAATGACAAGGGAAAAGGGTTTTTCACGCTGCGGCTCCACGGTTATTTTTTTTCCCATCAGCGTCCAGATGGCATAGGCCACCAGTGCCATGCCCAGCGCAAACTGGGTCCGGGTTGTGTCGCCCCCGGTGATCCAGACACTGGCAAGCAAAGTGGCAATCACCACCGCCAGCAGCATAGGCCACAATCGTTGCAGCAATCGGCCGGTATTACCACCACCGCCAAACTGAAAAAGATTGCTAATCAGAGAAGGTAACAGCAGCATCGCCGCCGCCGCGACCGGAGAAATAAGCGATCCGAGTATCCCCATCGCCACCGTGGGCAAGCCCATGCCCGTTACGCCTTTCACCATCCCTGCCAGCACAAAGGTTGCGGCAATCATTATCACCAGGGAGGGGTCGAGCGCGAAAGAAGTTGCCATCATGTACGTTCCAGGAAAAAAGAGGATGACCTATTCTGGACGTCAATCGCCAGGTTTGCTTCGTCGGGAAACGAAATATGCCCTCCTGGTGTGCTGCAGCATAAAAAATGCCGGGTTTCCCCGGCATCAGAATCAGACAGTTTTTGCCCACCAGAGGCGTAGCTTCATTCCCCAGTAACTGGTCCAGCCGCTGGTTGTCGACACTACGCGACCGTGCGACATCACGACCAGCGTTGGCGTGACGCTGATGTCCCAACTGCGGGAGATGGCCCCGTCGGCATCGTTGATGACGGGAAAGACTACGCCTTTACGCGCCAGCCAGCGCATCACCTCCGCCTCATTACCAGAACGCAGCGCAATGGTTATCACGTTCTCGCCTTCTGAGTGCAGTCTGGCGACGTCCGGTGTCGTGAACCGACACACGCCGCACCAGCTCGCCCAGAAATAGATCAGCACCGGTTCCTCTTTGCTGAGCGCGGCCAGCGTAACGTTTTCACCATCCAGCGTCTGCAAAGGCGTACTGTCAAACGCTGCGGGAGGCTGGGGCGCTCGCCAGGCATCCATCAACAACATCGCCCCGGCGAATAACACCAGTAAGATCAGTCCTTCGCGCAGCCAGCGGCGCAGTTTACTGACCATTTGCGGCCGCCAGTTTTTCTTTGACCACCTCTTCCAGTGTTTCCCACGGTACTGCCCCAGGGATGAGCTCATCGCCAATAATCGTTGCCGGCGTGCCTCGCACACCAACCAGACGTGCCAGTTGCAGGTTGGTGCTCAGCGTCTCTTCACTTTGCACATCCAGCGTCACCGGGCTGGCAGCGGCTTTCTCCTGTGCCTGTTTGATACTCACTGCCGTGTGGTAGCCCTTCTTCTGCATCAGTTTCTCATGTAACGCCAGAAACTGCTGCGGATGCTCACGCCAGGTCGTCAGCGCAGTTCGCGCCGACAGAACCGAACTTTCCCCTTTAAACGGCAGCGGTTTAATTACCACCGCTACATCAGGATACTTCTGTACAATTTTTTCCAGCATCGGGTCCAACTGCTTGCAATACGGGCAGTTGTAATCGGTGAAATTAATCAGCGTCAGTTTAGCCTGCCGGGCACCAATACGCGGGCTATTGGGATCGTTAAACAGCGCTTCCTGAATCAGCGCTTCAATTTGCTTCTCCTGCTCAGGCGTAAATGGCGCAGGTTCTTTCGCCACGCTGACGGCAGAAAACAGGGTTAACAGCAGGACAATCATCATTTTCATGGGTTCACTCCTTTGGCGTCGGCCAGTGTATTCAGCACCGCATCGCGGGTTAACAACGTCGGCAATGCCTGGCCTTGCGGCAAACCGGGGCCATAAATTTGGTTGAACGGCACAGCAACCTGGCCGCGTTTTTTCAGGAATTCGGTGATCGCGTCAGAGGGCAGCGTCCAGTCACCCCGCAGAGCCACCACATCGGGTTGTTGCAGCGCAGTCTGGATATCTTCTTTTTGTAGCACATTGAATTTATTGACTTTACAGGTAATGCACCAGTCAGCCGTCACATCTACAAATACGCGCTTATGCTGGGCCAGTGCCTCTTCGATGGCCTGCTCGCTTAGCGGTTGCCAGTTCACACTCTCTTTGGCTGTACTTTGGCTTGCGAACCCCAGATGCGGGAGCAGCAATGTTGCCAGCCAGATAGCCGAGCCCAGCATCATCACGCCGAGAAGACGCCGCAAGATGTTCATCCAACGCCCCGGACGTGGCAGACGCAGCGCCAGGCCCGGACGCAGTGCCACCAGCAACCATGGCAAACTCATCCCCAACCCGAGCGCAAGGAACAGCCCCCATAGCGTCGGCAGCGAAGCAGTCAACGCCACCGCCACTGCCGTCCCCAGGAATGGCGCACTGCACGGTGTGGCAAGCAACGTCGCAAACGCGCCTTGCCAGAAATGTCCTGACAAGCCGTTACCGCCGCGAGTTGCCAGTATGGTGGTCATTGCTGAAGGAAGGCGGAATTCAAACAGCCCAAACAGGCTGGCGCTGAACGTCAGCATCACCAGCAGCATAACGCCGATAAACCACGGGCTCTGGAACTGGATCCCCCAACCAAGCGCCTGATTGGTCAGGCGCAGCACCGTCATCAGCAGCGCGAGGGCCATAAAAGAGACCAGGATGCCAGCCACCGAAGCCAGAAACTGGCGGCGAACCTGAAGACGGCTTTTCTCCTCAACCAGTAAAATCGAGCCCAGCTTCATGCCCAGCACCGGAAGCACGCAGGGCATTAAGTTAAGGATCAACCCGCCTGACAGCGCCATCAGCACCACCTGCCACAGCGGGATCGCTGCATTCTGCACCACTGGCGCATCGCCAATGGCAAGACGACTTTCCTGCGCAACGCCGTTATCAGCCAGAACCAGTGTCAGTTGCTTACCACGAAGGTTCGGTGCCCCTTCCCCCCAGCTGTCATGAACCGGAACCGTTGCCCGTAGTGTTTCGCCCTCGACGCGGATTTGCGGCATACCAAAATCCGCATCATCAACGGTGTCCAGGTACAGACCCGGCGCAGACCAGCCACCCGTACGACGCGCCTCAACCACCAGCTCTCCGGCTCGCGCCCCGGCACTAAGCGACTCGGTCAGGCCGCTGGCCAGCGGTATCTGCCCCTTCGCTTGCGCATAGTCATGAGCAAAAGACGGGTCCTGGACGCTCGGCGTCACGGAAAAGGGAAAATCCGTTAACAGGCAGACATTGCTGCAGGTTGATAGGGTCAATACACCGTTAAGGGTGGCTGGCGTTGTGCCGCGTACGACCATCGGAAAGGTGACAGTATCGTGATATCCCTGAGTGGTGATATTGGCGACCTCAAAACGTGCGGGCGTCGGCCAGTACCAATCAACAGCAGGCATTTTATCTTTCCAGACGATGGACGGTGCTACACCGCCCTCACCCGGCGATCGCCAGTAGGTTTTCCAGCCATCCTCCAGTTTAACATCCAGCAGCAGTCGGGTTTCACCGCCTGCGGCTGTATCGGCACGTAACCGCACACTGGCGTGATTGTTATCGGGTGAACGCAGCCAGCCGATATCAGCCGCCCAGGATACGGGCAGCCATAGCAATAACAGGCAGAGCAGCGCCTGCCTGAAAACAGTCTTCATATTTTTTCTCCGTGAATAATTATCTAACAGTCAGCAACGGCTGCGCTGTCATTCACGGAAGACACAAAATCGGAGATGAACCCTAAGTGTGGGCGGCGAGATGGCGCGCGGAGGGAAAAAAGGCAGGCGAAATGCCCGCACAGGTGCCAACAGCGACAGGAGCAAACATAGCACCAAAATCGCGCCTTCAAACAATACTGGCGGCGCAGCCAGCAATGATTTTGCGCTTAGTTCACAAGGCGTAACGGGCGAAGCTTCATCGGTATCGACCTGGGCGCTCACGACAACAGCAGCGGTCGCGGTGTTCATCTGCAACGCGTGCAAACCCGCCATGCGCTGCGCGGTGCATACCATCACCACAACACATGCCAGGCAGAGGAACCACCATCCCATCCGTTGACGTTTCGCCATTATACCCTCGCTGATTGACGCGAGTTATCTTAGTCACTGGCGAGTTTTTGGCAACCTTTACCCTGTAAAGTTATGTCGGCAGAGGCCGGTCAATTCTCATTCCTCCCCAGCGCGCTGTTCAGAAATGATAATTAATATTGTTAATTAATTTCATTATTGCAAAATAATAGCGCTAATAAAACAAAGCTGGAAATATCACAGGGTTTATTATCTATCATTCCCAAAGCGTCTCAACAGATATTTGACCACTGACGATAAAAATGAATGAGAAGCCCGTCAGTGGATATTCCTACGTAAATGAAAGTAAGGGTCAGCACATTTCTGGATGAATATTGTATTATCACTTGCCGCAATGAACGTTATGTTCATCATCAAAACAATTGTTTGTTAAATGTTATTTAGAGTATATGAAAATGAAAAAAATCTTACTTCCTCTTCTAGGCCTGTTTTTTACGGTGAGCGTTCAGGCAGCAACATTTACCGATGGCAAAGAATATATTTCACTTGAAAAGCCCGTTGCGTCAGCGCCTGCTGCGCTTAAGTTTTTTTCATTTTATTGCCCTTCATGCTACCAGTATGATGAAGTTCTGGAAGTCACTGATAACGTGAAAAAAGCATTACCTACTGATGTCAAACTCACTGAGTATCACGTCGATTTCTTAGGTCCGTTGGGGCCGGAGATGACACACGCCTGGTCTGTCGCTATGCTGTTAAACGTGGAAGATAAAGTAAAACCTTTACTGTTTGATGCCGTGCAGAAAAAACAAACTGTTAAAACAGCAGATGATATTCGCAATGTATTTATCCGCGCTGGCGTCAGTGCAAGCGACTATGATGCCGCATGGAATAGCTTTGCCGTAAAATCATTAACGGCGAAGCAACAGGAGCTGGCTAAAGCGGTAGACCTGAAAGGTGTACCGGCTATCTTTATCAAGGGTAAATATATGATTAACCCGAAAGGGTTAAAATCAGATAACGTTAACGCTTTTGTCCAGAACTACGCTGATACCGTGCGTTCTCTTTTTTCCAGACCTTGATAAGCCGTTAATATTCCTGACGCACCATCAACAGGAGCCAGAGCTTGTTCTGGCTCCTGTTGCTACAGGCGGTCATTATTGACTGTTAACTGCCATATACGCTGGCAGAACCTTTTTCAGAGGCATAATCCTTCAAAACAGATGCAACACGTATTCGGTAATATGAAAAAATCAACTGCTTACCCTCCTGTTGTGCGGCCTGATGCCTGACGTTGCATTTCCACCTGAGCACTGCATCCTCATCCTCCCACCATGAAAGTGACAGCATTTTCCCGGGCGTATTAATGCTGTGAAATCGTTCGATAGAAATAAACCCTGGGATCTCTGCCAACAACGGCTTCAGCTCTGAGGCCAGTTGAAGATATCGCTCCCTCTCCTGAAGGGGCACATCTGCTTCAAAAATAACGGCGATCATTCAGCATCTCTCCCTTGTTAATTTCAGCCATTCTATTGCCGGATTAAATGCGATGCTTCGCTCAACAACGAACAGTCAGGTGAAAAGGGAAAATGTATGTGATAGGTAAATCAACAAGCAGGCTCACCGCGTTAACCGGTGACCCTTTTATGACCTGCGCCCCCCTTTTTCATGGTTGGCATTCGCGCCTATCAGGATTACCCTAAACTTAACGGTGATACCTTTTGAGAGGGATTGCCTTCTTCATGTGTTGATTTACACGAGAGAACGCTATGGAATTAAAGGATTATTACGCCATTATGGGCGTGAAGCCGACAGACGATCTCAAGACAATCAAGACCGCCTACCGTCGTCTCGCGCGAAAGTACCATCCCGATGTCAGCAAAGAACCCGACGCTGAAGCCCGTTTTAAAGAAGTTGCCGAAGCCTGGGAAGTCCTGAGCGATGAACAGCGACGCGCCGAATACGACCAGCTGTGGCAGCATCGCAACGACCCGCAGTTTAATCGTCAGTTCCAGCAAGGAGAAGGTCAAAGCTACAGCGCTGAAGATTTCAACGATATCTTCTCTTCAATTTTTGGCCAGCACGCACATCAGTCACGGCAGCGCCACGCCAGTCGCGGACATGATATTGAAATCGAGGTCGCCGTTTTCCTCGAAGAAACCCTTGCTGAGCATAGCCGCACCATCAGTTACAACCTGCCGGTATACAATGCGTTTGGCATGATCGAGCGGGAAATCCCCAAAACCCTCAACGTTAAGATCCCGGCCGGTGTCGGCAATGGGCAGCGCATTCGCCTGAAAGGTCAGGGAACCCCTGGTGAAAACGGTGGCCCGAACGGTGATTTGTGGCTGGTGATTCATATCGCGCCGCATCCGCTGTTTGATATTGTTAATCAGGATCTGGAAGTTGTCGTTCCGCTTGCCCCATGGGAAGCCGCATTGGGCGCAAAAGTGACTGTACCAACACTCAAAGAGAGTATTTTGCTGACCATCCCCGCAGGAAGCCAGGCTGGGCAACGATTACGTATCAAAGGCAAAGGTCTGGTCGGTAAAAAACATACTGGCGACCTGTACGCGGTCATCAAAATCGTGATGCCGCCGAAACCTGACGACAACAGCGCAGCCTTGTGGCAACAGCTGGCGGATGCGCAGAAGTCCTTTGATCCGCGTAAAGAGTGGGGGAAAGCATAATGGCTAACGTGACCGTTACCTTTACCATTACCGAGTTTTGTCTGCATACCGGTGTTTCTGCAGAGGAACTGAATGAAATTGTTGGTTTAGGGGTAATCGAACCCCTTGAAGATGAGACCTTTGATGACCATGCGCTGACCGTGGTGCAACGCGCACTACGTCTGCGCCATGAACTGGCGCTTGACTGGCCAGGCATTGCCGTCGCACTGACGCTGCTCGAGGAGAACGCACAACTGCGGCAGGAAAACCGCCTTTTGCGCCAACGCCTGTCCCGATTTATTAGCCATCCGTGAATATGTTAAGGGTGCGGCGATGAGCCGCACTTACAGGTAAGCAGCGCATCGAGTTGCTGATGATCTGAACTTGCCTCCCCCAGGGAAACACTACTGGACTGACCTGGATTCAGTTAAGGCTTTTACAGGTCATGAAGACATCATGACCATGCCTTCAGCCACGGCAATATGGAAAGACTTTAGATGTGTAGTTAAATTGCAGCGTATAGCACGACAAGGAAAAGCCAGGGATCGGGGTAAGTAAGTGTTCGAATGTGACATGAGGGGATGGGCGAATATTACCAGGCGATTCTAATGCCTCAAAAGCAAAAAGGGGTTACCTTTCGATAACCCCTTGTTTAATTTGGCGGAAGCGTAGAGATTCGAACTCTAGAACCCTTTCGGGTCGCCGGTTTTCAAGACCGGTGCCTTCAACCGCTCGGCCACGCTTCCAATGAGGCGCACTATAAACATCCCGAACGGACCTGTAAAGCACCAATGTGTTCGTTTGCCTGAAAAACAGCCAAAATGTTGTTAATCGACTTAAATAACAACAAATTGACCGTTTATTCAGCACAAATCCGGGCTACTGCTGCTTAATGTTTTTTGATGTACATATCTTTGGTGAAGTAATTCCCGCGGTTATCCGGTGCAAATCCGCCTACCCACGGCTTCACCAGGTGTGTGCGGACATAGTGGTAAACCGGAATCGCCGGTACATCCTCGCCTAACACGTCTTCCGCCTGCTGGTAGTATTGCCCGCGTTCTGGCAAAGAACGGGCTTTTGCCGCATTACGCATCGCTTCATCGTAGGCTGGATTACTGTATCGGGCGGTGTTTTCACTATCGCCAGTACGGAAAATGTTGAGGAAGCTCGACGCATCGTCGTAATCCGCTATCCATGCATAGCGTACGACGTCAAAATTGCCGGTGTGCATGGTATCCAGCATAGTTTTCCATTCCTGGTTCTGCAGCTTTACCTCAACGCCAAGATTTTTCTTCCACATTGACGAGGCGGCGATCGCGATTCGCTGATGCGTTTCGAAAGTGTTGTAGAGCAGATTTAAGCTAAGCGGATGCTCCGGACCGTAGCCTGCTTCCGCCAGCAGTTTTTTTGCCTCATCAATGCGTTTGTCGAGTGGCCATGATGCGTAGTCCGGCGCGTGTAATTTTACCCCGCCAATTTCAGGCTGGCTGATAACCCACGCCGCACGCTGTCCCTGTCCTATCACCTTTTGTGCGATGATGTCTTTATCCAGCGCCATATTCAACGCCCGACGCACGCGCGGGTCGTTAAACGGCGCACGCGTGGTATTAAACTGATAATAATAGGTTGAAAGCTGAGGTGAGACATGGAGTTCATCACCCATCGTCTTTTTCAATTGAGCGAACTGATTGACCGGAACACTAAAAACAATATCGATTTCCCCGGCTTTGTAACGGTTAACGTCTGCAGCCTCTGAACTGATGGGCAAATACGTCACTTTATTAATGACCGTGTGCCGATCGTCCCAGTAATGCGGGTTGCGCACGGCAACAATCCGCTCATTGACGACCCACTGCGACAACTTATACGCACCACTGCTGACAAAGTGCTCCGGACGAGTCCACTTATCGCCAAAGCGGCCAATCAGCACTTTATCCAGCGGGACCAGTGATGGGTGCGCCAGCATCGCTAAAAATGCCGCTGTCGGCTGCGTCAGGGTAATTTCCAGCGTGGTGTCATTCAGCGCCTTGACCCCAAGCGTAGCGGGATCTTTTTTCCCCTGAGCAATATCAACCGCATTTGCGACATGCATATTGCCCAGATAAGAGGCATAAGGTGAGGTAGTTTGCGGTGAAACCAGGCGCTGCCAGCTCCAGACGACATCCTGTGCAGTAATAGCCGACCCATCTGACCAGGTTATGCCTGGACGTAAATGAAAGGTCCAGACAGTGTTATCTTTATTCTCCCAGGAGGCCGCAAGACGGGGCGCAATAGTGCCATCCAGGTTTACGGCCACCAGTCCATCGAACATATCGCTGATTAAATTAAACTCAACGTTGCTTTCAACTTTATGCGGATCCAGTGAGGCTGGCTCACTGCCGTTATTTCTGACCAGTTCTTGTTGAGCTGCCAGTTCTGTGCCCGCGGGAACAGTCGCGGCGCTCGCCACACCGTTGATAGACATCAAACAGACAGCCAACAGCGTAGATGTAAATACCTTCGATTTATGTTGCGTCATTCCCTTTACCTTATTGCTCTGTTTTATGTTGACACCGCTGTCACTCTTAAAGGCATGCAGGGAATAACGCAATATTTTTCAGTTACCTGGCAGATATCGATCTGACATTTTTGCATAAACAGTGGTAACATCTAATCCAGATGCTTTTGCTGAAATAATATGCTTAAGCCTGGCGGGTTAAAATGCGTAAAGATGGGTAAAACCGCTGGGTCGTTTCCGGTGATTTCATTATCCTCCATCATTAATTACATCTGTCATAAGAGAGTGACTCATGGATCGTATTATTAGTTCTTCGCGCGATCGTACATCGCTACTCAGCACGCATAAGGTGCTGCGTAATACCTATTTCCTGCTCAGCCTGACGCTGGCGTTTTCAGCGATCACCGCAACTGCCAGTACAGTACTGATGTTGCCGTCTCCGGGTCTGATTCTGACGCTGGTTGGTATGTATGGTCTGATGTTCCTGACCTACAAAACAGCAGATAAACCTGTAGGTATTCTGTCTGCTTTCGCTTTCACCGGTTTCCTGGGTTACATCCTGGGGCCGATTCTGAACACTTACCTGTCGGCAGGTATGGGTGACGTGATCGGTATGGCGCTGGGTGGTACGGCGCTGGTCTTCTTCAGCTGTTCTGCGTATGTTCTGACCACGCGTAAAGACATGTCCTTCCTCGGCGGTATGCTGATGGCAGGTATCGTGGTAGTGCTGATTGGTATGGTTGCGAATATTTTCCTGCAACTGCCAGCGCTGCATCTGGCGATTAGCGCGGTGTTTATCCTGATTTCTTCAGGCGCAATCCTGTTTGAAACCAGCAATATCATCCGCGGCGGTGAAACCAACTATATTCGTGCCACCGTTAGCCTGTATGTTTCGCTGTACAACATCTTCGTCAGCCTGTTGAGCATTCTGGGCTTTGCCAGCCGCGATTAAGATGTCCACACGCATTATCCAGCCCCGCTTATGCGGGGCTTTCTTTTTTGGTAAACTGCCGCCAGTTTGACTAACGCAGTGAAGAATTATGTTGATCTTTGAAGGTAAAGAAATCAGTACCGATAGCGAAGGCTATCTGAAAGATACCACGCTGTGGAGCGAGCCACTGGCAGTTGCCATTGCTGAAAACGAAGGCATTACGCTCTCCGCGGAACACTGGGAAGTGGTGCGTTTCGTACGCGAGTTTTATCTGGAGTTTAATACCTCCCCCGCTATCCGCATGCTGGTCAAAGCGATGGCCAACAAATTTGGCGAAGAGAAAGGCAATAGCCGTTATCTCTACCGCCTGTTCCCGAAAGGTCCGGCCAAGCAGGCAACTAAAATTGCCGGGCTGCCGAAACCGGTGAAATGTATTTAATAGCGGATACTAAATCCCTTTAGCTCGTCGCCAGGACGATGTGGTTCACTGAGAACCCGGTCAACCCTGGCGCTGCTCGGCCCCCCGGCTTTCAACCACTTCATCAGTTGTTCCACCCGGTCGCTTTCACCGCAGGCGACAACCTCTACGCTGCCGTCATCCATATTCTTCGCGTAGCCAGTCAATCCCAGCCGTTGTGCTTCATGCTGGGTGGTGTAGCGAAATCCAACCCCCTGAACCCGGCCATAGACCCAGGCGATTATGCAGACTTTCGACATTGCGGTTCTCCTTATCATCACAGCGCGCGTTGCAAATATGCGTAAAACTCAGGACAATGGCGCCCATTTCTTTGAATTGACAGAATAGTAAATTATGAGTGTACGTTTAGTGTTAGCCAAAGGGCGCGAAAAATCATTACTGCGCCGCCATCCGTGGATATTTTCCGGTGCCGTCGCACGTATGGAAGGTAAAGCCAACCTCGGTGAAACCATCGATATTGTTGACCATCAGGGTAAATGGTTAGCACGCGGCGCGTACTCACCCGCGTCGCAGATCCGTGCACGTGTCTGGACATTCGACAAGTCTGAATCCATCGATATTGATTTCTTTACCCGCCGTCTGCAACAAGCACAGAAGTGGCGAGACTGGCCTGGCGAAAAAGGACGGGCTGGACAGCTATCGACTGATTGCCGGGGAGTCTGATGGCCTGCCGGGCATCACCATTGACCGTTTCGGTAACTTTCTGGTGCTGCAACTGCTCAGCGCAGGCGCCGAGTATCAACGTGCCGCATTAATTAGCGCCCTGCAGATTGTCTTCCCGGAGTGCGCAATTTATGACCGTAGCGATGTTGCCGTGCGTAAAAAAGAAGGCATGGAACTGACTCAGGGTCCCGTCACGGGTGAACTGCCGCCAGCTCTGCTGCCGATTGAAGAGCACGGGATGAAACTGCTGGTTGATATTCAGCACGGACATAAAACCGGTTATTACCTCGATCAGCGTGACAGCCGCCTGGCCACGCGTCGTTATGTGGAAAATCAGCGCGTACTGAACTGTTTCTCCTATACCGGTGGATTCGCCGTCTCTGCATTAATGGGGGGCTGCCGCCAGGTCGTCAGCGTTGACACTTCCCAGGAAGCACTCGACATCGCCCGCCAGAACGTAGAGCTGAACAAGCTGGATCTGAGCAAAGCCGAATTTGTTCGTGACGACGTGTTCAAACTGCTGCGCGCCTATCGCGATCGTGGTGAGAAATTTGATGTTATCGTGATGGACCCGCCGAAGTTTGTCGAAAACAAAAGCCAGCTGATGGGCGCCTGCCGTGGCTATAAAGACATCAATATGCTGGCAATTCAGTTGCTGAATCCGGGTGGCGTACTGCTGACATTCTCCTGCTCCGGATTGATGACCACCGATTTATTTCAGAAAATCATCGCCGATGCCGCAATAGATGCCGGGCGTGATGTACAATTTATAGAGCAGTTCCGTCAGGCCGCCGATCATCCCGTGATCGCTACCTACCCGGAAGGGCTGTATCTGAAAGGGTTTGCCTGTCGCATCATGTAACTTGAAAAGTGGAATATTACCCTTACATAGAGGGTATCTATTTCCCGGGAGGTGACTATGATTGCCAGCAAATTCGGTATCGGCCAGCAGGTCCGCCATTCCCTGTTAGGTTACCTCGGAGTGGTCGTGGATATCGACCCGGAATATTCGCTTGATGACCCGTCACCTGATGAGTTGGCGGTAAACGACGAACTTCGCGCCGCTCCCTGGTATCACGTGGTGATGGAAGACGATAATGGCCTGCCAGTACATACGTACCTGGCTGAAGCACAGTTGAGTAGCGAGCTACAGGAAGAACATCCAGAGCAACCGTCGATGGATGAACTGGCACGGACAATCCGTAAACAGCTCCAGGCTCCACGCCTGCGCAACTGACAACATTTCTCCGGCCTACGACAAACACCGTTGTAGGCCGGATATACAATGCGCCATCCGGCAACAGTACAACCTTACTTCGCCAGTCCCAGTCTGGGGATTTCAATCGCCGGGCAACGATCCATCACTACCGCCAGGCCCGCATCGCGCGCCAGCACGGCTGCCTGCTCATTAATCACGCCAAGCTGCATCCACAAGGTCTTCGCGCCAATAGCAATAGCCTCCTGTGCGACTCCCCATGCTGCTTCTGAGTTTCTAAAGACATCCACCATATCCACTTTCTCTGGTACGTCTGCCAGCGTCGCATAGCCCTGCTGCCCCAGCAGCGTCTTCCCGGCAACCTTAGGAGACACGGGGATAACGTGATAACCCTGATCGAGTAAATACTTCATTACCCGATAGCTCGGGCGATCGGGTTTATCGCTTGCTCCTACCAGCGCAATCGTACGGGTAGATGTCAAAATGCCAGCAATATCGGTCTCTTTCATCGTCTTCCTCCAGGCTGTTTTGCAAAGTGTACGACAAACCTGACGTCGCAACCATTCATCCCATACTGGCGCATGAGAGCTAAACTGGAAAATATGTCTATATGTTAGTAAACATGATTGTCGAAAAATTTAGATACATCTTATGCAGATAATTTTCTGGACAGGAGAACCTTATGAAAGCCGGCATTGTGACAGCCCTGATTGCTCTGCTTCTGCCGGTAACCGTTTGTGCGACCTCTTTGCGCCTGTCTAATGATATTGACCTTCTGGTGCTGGACGGAAAAAAGGTATCCAGCTCTTTACTGCGCGGTGCCGACAGTATTGAGCTGGAGAATGGTCGGCATCAGCTTGTCTTTCGCGTTGAGAAAACGATTCGTCTCTCCAGCCATGAAGAACGTCTGTATATTTCTCCTCCGCTGGTCATCAGTTTTGATACTCAGTTGGTTAGTCAGGTCAATTTTCATCTCCCCCGCCTGAACAACGAACGAGACGCAACGCATTTCGATGACGCGCCCCGTGTGGAACTAGTAGATGGTGATTCCATGCCCATCCCGGTCAAGCTGGATATTTTGTCGATTACCTCATCGGCAAAAATCGTGGATTACGAACTCGAGACTGAACGCTATAACAAATCGTCTAAGCACGCTTCACTCCCACAATTTGCCACTATGATGGCAGATGACAGCGCATTGCTCTCGGGAGTCTCTGAACTGGATCGGGTGCCGCCACAGTCGCAAACGCTCACCGAACAGCGTTTGAAATATTGGTTCGGCCAGGCCGATGCGCAAACACGAAGTAATTTTCTGCAATGGGCAGAGAAACAGCCACCCTCATGACGTTTATGTTCGCCTACGCATTTTTTTTGTCTTTCTCTTGCAGCATCAAGCGCTTCCAGTACTCTGTAATAAGGTTAACTTGGGAGCTGTATTATGGAACTGACGACTCGCACTTTACCGGCGCGTAAGCATATTGCGCTGGTTGCACATGATCACTGTAAACAGATGCTGATGAGCTGGGTGGAACGCCACCAGCCATTGTTAGAAAAGCATGTCCTCTATGCGACAGGCACGACAGGAAATCTCATTCAACGCGCGACCTGCATGGATGTCAACGCCATGCTTAGCGGTCCAATGGGCGGCGATCAGCAGGTCGGTGCACTGATCTCTGAAGGGAAAATTGATGTGCTGATCTTCTTCTGGGATCCACTCAACGCCGTGCCTCACGATCCGGATGTTAAAGCCCTTCTGCGCCTGGCCACGGTTTGGAATATTCCGGTTGCCACTAACGTATCTACCGCCGATTTTATTATTCAGTCACCAAATTTCAGCGATGCGACGGACATCCTGATCCCGGATTACGCCCGGTATCTGGCAGAGCGCCTCAAATAATCACCAGACAGGCGGCGGCCGCCGCCTGTTCTTCAGGGTTTTCTCGCTACCGGGACATCCAGTTGTTTTAGTTCATCAACAAAACAGGATGGCGCGTCTTTATTAAACAGCAACCACACCCGATGCCGGGCACGCGTAAGAGCCACGTAGAGCAATCTTCTCTCTTCTGCATCCGGAAAATCCTCGACCATTGGCAGTAATGCTTCTTCCATAATCGACTCACGGGCCGGGGCCGGAAAACCATCGTTGCCGTCATGAAGCCCAACGACAATGACATAATCCGCCTGCTGTCCTTTACTGGCATGAATAGTCATAAAATCCAGCTGTAGTTTGGGCCAGCGGGTCGCTGCTTTCTCAAGACTGGCAGGTTTGAGGTGGTGATATCGCGCCAGCACCAGTATGCGTTCTTCTGCTTTCGCAAAGCCGGATAGCTTATCCAACAGCGCATCCAGTTGACTTTCATCGAGCAGAGTGACGGCTTTCCTGTCGCCTGCTGTCAGGCTATTGAGCGGTTTCTTAAGCTGATGCGGGTTTTGCTGGATAAACCGATTGGCTATCTCGCCAATACGGCTATTAAAACGGTATGTCGTATCCAGATCGCAGCGATCGCCCTCACCAAAGTGTTGCCGGAAGGCGGTAGTCAACGAAAGTTGTGCACCACTGAAACGGTAAATGGCCTGCCAGTCATCCCCCACGGCAAATAGCGTGGTCTGTGAGTTTTGCTTGCGCAATGCGGCTAACAGGGCGGCGCGCTGCGGGGAGATATCCTGAAATTCATCAACCAGGATATGCTTCCAGGGGCTGATAAAGCGCCCTTTCTCCAGAATGACAATCGCCTGATGGATTAATCCAGAAAAATCGACGGCATTCTCTTCTTTCAGAGCACTCTTCCAGGCTTTGAGCAACGGCGCCATCAGCTTTATACGTTTGCTGAACAGGTCGCGGATCGCCTCCGGCGCATTGGCGATCATCTCCGCCTGTGATCCACCATGCATACGCATCAGGCTAACCCAGCGATCCAGACGCGAGGCCAGGCGACGTTGTAATTTTTCATCGTCCCAAAAATTACCTTCTGGCACAGACCACTGCATCTCTTCTTCCAGCCACTGTCGCCAGCCTTTAGCCTGTGCTTTTTTCTCGCTGCACTGCTGACGCCAGGTGGCGATAAACAGCTTATTTCTGGCGGCAGTATCATTTTCGAGTTTGCTGACTGTCGGGACTTTTTTGCTACCCTGTTGAATAATATGCAACGCCAGTGAATGGAACGTCCGCGCGGTGACGTCTTGCGTCTGCAGCCATTCGCGAATGCGCTCATCCATTTCCTGAGCGGCTTTGCGACCAAACGCCAGCAGCAAGATTTGTTCAGCAGCCGCTTCTCCCCGCGCCAGCAACCAGCCCGCACGCGCAACCAGAACGGATGTCTTGCCACTTCCTGCACCCGCAAGCACCAATAGCGACTGCTCGCCATTCACCACCGCACGAGCCTGGGCTGGATTCAGCGGTGAGGACTCAATCTTCTGGAAAAACTCGGTATGCTCCGCCAGCATCGCATCGGTATATGCCTGGTTATGCTGCAAACGACACGCTTCAATGTCCTGCAGCCACGCCTGGCACTGATGCAACGCCTCACGACAATGATCAAATTCTTCCAGCCGACTGACCGGCAGGGGCAACGCGTCAAAAGCACGGCGGATCTGTTGTTGCAATCCGGATGTTTGGCTCCGCGTCAGCCATCTGTTTTCCCCTGTACGCACGGCAATCGCATCCAGCTGTTCCTGTAGCACCCCTGCTGCGACGTCACTCATCTCCTGGCTCCACTGCTGCCAGAGCATGCTCAGATGATGGTGGAAACGCTGGGTTTCCGCCCATTCAGTGCCGTGAAGGCGTACAACTTTATCATCAGAAAGCACAAATTCCAGTTCGCCCCATACCAGGCCCCTTTTACAATGGATAGCCAGTAACTGATTGAATGGAATAAGATACTCATGACGGTCGCCGGAGACTTTAATGCCGGCATTGAGAATAACGGCCCGATCGTAAGGGTGTTGCGCCAGACGTTTTCCCAGAGAAGTTGCTTTCAGTTCCATAAGACTTACGCGGATCCACACGAAGAGGTTTGCTTATCAGTGTAACCGCCAGAGAAAACGTGCTCCAGCCCAAAAAAACGTTACAATTGCCAAACTCACAGAAAACCAGAGTTAACCGAGGGTTTATGCGTACTGTTCTGAATATTTTAAATTTTGTGCTTGGGGGATTCGCCACCACCTTAGCCTGGTTACTGGCGACGTTAGTCAGTATCGTGCTTATCTTCACACTACCCTTGACCCGCTCCTGCTGGGAAATCACACGCTTGTCGCTGTTCCCTTACGGTAATGAAGCCATTCACGTTGATGAACTCAACCCAGCGGGTAAAAACGTGCTTCTGAATACCGGCGGTACGCTGCTCAACATTTTCTGGCTGATTTTCTTCGGCTGGTGGCTGTGCCTGATGCATATTGTTTCCGGTATTGCCCAGTGCGTTACGATTATTGGTATTCCGGTTGGTATTGCGAACTTTAAAATCGCCGCAATTGCACTCTGGCCCGTTGGTCGTCGTGTGGTTTCAGTCGAAGTTGCCCGTGCCGCACGCGAAGCCAACGCGCGTCGTCGTTTTGAATAATCGGAACTGATGGCCTTTATGTTAAGTCCACTGCTTAAACGCTATACCTGGAACAGCACCTGGCTGTACTACGTGCGAATTTTTATTGCACTTTGCGGCACTACGGCGCTGCCGTGGTGGCTGGGTGACGTCAAACTTACCATCCCGCTAACGCTGGGCATGGTTGCTGCCGCGCTGACCGATCTGGACGATCGGCTCGCGGGTCGTCTGCGCAATTTGATCATTACGCTGATCTGCTTTTTTATTGCCTCGGCCTCCGTCGAATTGCTCTTTCCCTGGCCGTGGCTTTTCGCAATTGGATTAACGCTGTCCACCAGCGGCTTTATTTTGCTGGGGGGCTTAGGTCAGCGTTATGCGACCATCGCCTTTGGTGCATTACTGATCGCCATTTACACCATGCTGGGAACATCACTTTACGATCAGTGGTACCAGCAACCGATCCTGCTGCTTGCAGGCGCCATCTGGTATAACCTTCTGACGCTTATCGGTCACCTTCTGTTCCCGATTCGTCCACTGCAGGACAATCTGGCACGCAGCTACGAACAGTTGGCACACTACCTGGAGCTGAAATCCCGCCTTTTTGATCCCGACATCGAAGATGAAAGCCAGGCCCCCCTGTATGACTTAGCGCTGGCCAATGGGCAACTGATGGCGACGTTGAACCAAACAAAAATATCATTACTGACCCGTCTGCGCGGTGACCGTGGACAACGAGGAACCCGCCGCACACTGCATTACTATTTTGTCGCGCAGGATATCCACGAACGCGCAAGTTCCTCACATATTCAGTACCAGACGCTACGCGACCATTTCCGTCACAGCGATGTGATGTTTCGTTTCCAGCGATTAATGTCGATGCAGGGACAAGCCTGTACGCAACTGTCTCGCTGTATTTTGCTACGCACCCCTTACCAGCACGATCCACACTTTGAGCGCGTCTTTACACATATCGATGCCGCCCTTGAGCGCATGCGTGCAAGCGGTGCCCCTGCAGATTTGCTCAACACGCTGGGATTCTTACTATCAAACCTGCGGGCTATTGATGCGCAACTGGCCACCATTGAGTCTGAACAGGCTCAGGTACTCTCGCGCAATGAGTCAGAAAATCAGCTTGCCGATGACAGTCCGCATGGCTTCAGTGATATCTGGCTGCGCCTGAGTCGCAATTTTACGCCGGAGTCGGCGCTGTTTCGCCACGCGGTTCGCATGTCGCTGGTGCTCTGCGTTGGCTACGCCATTATCCAGATAACGGGTATGAACCATGGCTACTGGATCCTGCTGACCAGTCTGTTTGTCTGCCAGCCCAACTACAACGCCACACGACATCGTCTGGCGTTAAGGATTATCGGCACATTAGTCGGGATAGCCATTGGATTGCCCATCCTGTGGTTCGTCCCATCGCTGGAAGGGCAATTAATACTGCTGGTGATCACCGGCGTGCTCTTTTTCGCTTTCCGCAATGTTCAGTACGCGCATGCCACCATGTTTATCACGCTGCTGGTATTGCTGTGCTTTAACCTGCTTGGTGAAGGGTTTGAAGTCGCACTGCCGCGCGTCATCGATACGCTGATAGGTTGTGCCATCGCATGGGCAGCCGTCAGTTTCATCTGGCCTGACTGGCGCTTTCGCAACCTACCACGGGTGATTGAACGGGCGACCGATGCAAACTGTCGTTACCTTGACGCCATTCTCGAACAATATCATCAGGGGCGAGACAATCGTCTGGCATACCGTATTGCGCGCCGCGATGCGCATAATCGTGATGCGGAGCTGGCATCCGTGGTGTCGAACATGTCGAGTGAACCGGATGTCACCGCCCAAACACGCGAAACGGCATTCCGCTTGCTGTGCCTCAACCATACCTTTACCAGTTATATCTCGGCGCTGGGCGCACACCGTGAACAGTTAACCAACCCGGACGTTCTGGCATTACTGGACGATGCCGTTTGCTATGTTGATGATGCACTTCATCATCAACCCGCTGACGAGCAGCGCGTATACCAGGCACTAGAAGGACTGAAGCAACGGATTCAGCATCTTGAACCACGCCCGGACAGTAAAGAACCGCTGGTCGTACAGCAAGTTGGCCTATTGATAGCGCTACTACCAGAAATCAGACGATTACAGCAGCAAATTGCCGCATTGCCGTCTAGTACACCGGTTCAGGCGTAAGAGAACTCACCCACTCCACAAGCTCCTGGCGACGAATCGCCGGGAGCGCCGCCTCATGAATCCCTCCGATCGCGCCTTCAAGGGCATAGAGTATTTTCACCGTCAGGGCGGGATTAATCTGTCGCAGTTTCAACCAGCACATTTTTGCCCCCAACATGCGTAATGTACTTTCATCTTTTATACCAGCTTCATTCAGCAGGGTTTCCAGATGAAATGTCATGTTCGGCAGTCCACGCAGGCGATGCTGTGCAAAACGACTTTGCTTTTCTTTTAACGCCGCATCCAGTGAATACCGTGATAACGACACCAGTTGTTGCTGGTTTTGCCACAGCGTATCGTTCACCTGATAATAATTGAGCACCACCGGACGTCCACGTTTTATGAATGTCAGCCAGACAGGGGAATGTTTTACACAGTACTGCGCGCTCTGTTCACAGGCCCTGAGATATAACTCGCCACTGGCGACCATGGCGAATACCGTGTCCTCGACCGTCAGGCTATAACCCCCAAACAGCGATCGATAACGAATAGTCCCCAATGACGCCAGATATTCTTGTGATTTATAGATCCTTGCATAAGAAAGTTTTTTCATAAAAATCCTTTTAAATCATAACGTAATAAAATGATTTGCAGTAGCGGATCCGTTAATGACGAAAATAGGCAACTTATTCGCAAGGGGCAAGATGAATTTTGTTTTTCCCGTAACAACAACCAAAAACTGCGAACCTGTTTCAGAAAATAAGGTTGATCTTTGGGGATAGCAGGGTTACTGTATATTCATACAGTAACTCACAGGGCTGGATTGATTATGTACACTTCAGGCTATGCAAATCGTTCTTCGTCGTTCTCTTCCACATCAAGCAAAATTGCGCGCGTGTCGTCAGAGCACACTACCGCCGGGCTTATCAGTGAAGTGGTCTATCGCGAGGACCAGCCCATGATGACGCAGCTCCTACTGCTTCCCCTGCTTCAGCAATTAGGTCAGCAGTCGCGCTGGCAGCTCTGGCTGACGCCTCAACAAAAACTGAGCCGCGAGTGGGTGCAGTCGGCCGGACTCCCATTGACGAAAGTTATGCAAATCAGCCAACTCTCTCCCTGCCATACGCTGGAATCAATGGTCCGTGCGCTGCGCACTGGGAATTACAGTGTGGTCATCGGCTGGCTGACGGAAGAATTAACAGAAGATGAACATGCAGAACTGGTGAAAGCGGCTGATGAGGGAAACGCAATGGGATTTATCATGCGTCCTGTATGCGCTCAGACACTTGCGGGGAGACACCATTCCGGGCTAAAAATTCACTCGAATTTGTATCATTGAGTAAAATTAGGATTTATCCTGGAATTTTTTTTCACCTTCAAATTCGGCTTTGAGCTTTAACACGTTTTTTGTGAGAACGCCTGTGTGAAGCGGTTTCCACGATAGTAGCTGTACAATTAATCATCCACAAATGTTAAATATTGTGTATACAAGCCTTTTTTTTTCATATGCCTGACGGACTTCACACTTGTAAGTTTTCGAGTACGTTGTAGACTTTACATCGCCAGGGGTGCTCGGCTTAAGCCGCAGATATCGGTAGAGTAACTATTGAACTGGTCCCCGGGTGAAGGATTTAACCGTGTTATCTCTCTGGAGATATTCATGGCGAATTTTGGATGATAACGAGGCGCATAAAATGAAAAAGACAGCTATCGCAATTGCAGTGGCACTGGCTGGTTTCGCTACCGTGGCGCAGGCCGCTCCGAAAGATAACACCTGGTATACTGGTGCTAAACTGGGTTGGTCCCAGTTCCATGACATCGGCAACAATCAGATCAACAACAACGGACCGACCCACGAAAGCCAACTGGGTGCTGGTGCGTTCGGTGGTTACCAGGTTAACCCGTACGTTGGTTTTGAAATGGGTTACGACTGGTTAGGTCGTATGCCGTACAAAGGCAACACTGAAAATGGCGCATTCAAAGCTCAGGGCGTTCAGCTGACCGCTAAACTGGGTTACCCAATCACTGACGATCTGGACGTTTATACCCGTCTGGGTGGTATGGTTTGGCGTGCAGATGCTAAAAACAACGACGGCTTCAAAGACCACGACACTGGTGTATCCCCAGTATTCGCTGGCGGCGTAGAGTATGCAATTACTCCTGAAATCGCTACCCGTCTGGAATACCAGTGGACTAACAACATCGGTGACGCGAACACCGTTGGTGGTCGTCCAGACAACGGTCTGTTGAGCGTTGGTGTTTCTTACCGTTTCGGCCAGCAGGAAGAAGCAGCTCCGGTAGTTGCTCCGGCTCCGGCTCCGGCTCCAGAAGTACAGACCAAACACTTCACTCTGAAGTCTGACGTTCTGTTCAACTTCAACAAAGCGACTCTGAAACCAGAAGGCCAGCAGGCTCTGGATCAGATGTACAGCCAGCTGAGCAACCTGGACCCGAAAGACGGTTCCGTCGTTGTTCTGGGCTTCACTGACCGCATCGGTTCTGACGCTTACAACCAGGGTCTGTCTGAGAAACGTGCTCAGTCCGTTGTTGATTACCTGATCTCTAAAGGTATCCCTTCTGACAAAATCTCCGCACGTGGTATGGGCGAATCCAACCCTGTTACTGGCAACACCTGTGACAACGTGAAAGCTCGCGCTGCACTGATCGACTGCCTGGCTCCGGATCGTCGTGTTGAGATCGAAGTTAAAGGTATCAAAGACGTTGTAACTCAGCCTCAGGCTTAAGTTATCGTCTTATAAAAAAACCCCGCCTGGCGGGGTTTTTTTTCACCTATATATCATGCAAAAGCACAGGCACACACCATATTGACGTTACCCGTACCCTACTCTTTACCCAGTAACGCCTGTAGATCCTGCTTCAATGTCGACATCTTGTTCGCATACTTTTCTTTATGTTCCGCATCTTCAATCAACTGCACAATCGTTTCTGAGAGCGTTTTACCACGTCGCTGCGCAAGCCCGGCTAAACGCTGCCAGACCATAAACTCCAGATCGATCGATTTCTTACGCGTATGTTGATGTTCTGCATTAAAGTGCCGCTTACGCCTCGCACGGATCGTTTGCTTCATGCGATTGAGCAGTGCCGGGTTCATGTATTCTTCAATCCAGGCGTTGACCCGAACCGGTTCATTTTCGAGGGTTAGCAACAAATCAACGGCTTCTTTGGCAGCGCTGGCTTCCACATAGCGGGTAATCAACTCCCCCTCACGATGCTTCTTCACCAGGTACTTCCATTTCCATCCGCTTTCAAGATTTTCAAGTTGTTGATATTTCATTGCGATCTCAATGTTACCGTGTAACTCTTATCAGAATATCAGCTTTTTGGGCATCTGAAGAAAAGAATATCCAGCCTGTGAACTGTCGCGCGTCATCACATCCGTTTAGCGGCGCTTTCCACGTGTGCAGTGCTGATGGTTACGGTATAATCTCGTTTTTTACAACAGACTAAAAAACATCAACTTTGACCATTACGAAACTTGCATGGCGTGATCTGGTTCCTGATACCGACAGCTATCAGGAAATATTTGCACAGCCGCACGTCACTGACGACACCGACACCTTACTCAGTGATACTCAGCCACGTTTACAATTCGCGCTAGAGCAGCTTCTTCAGCACTGGGCTACGTCCTCGTTTATGCTGGTGAAAGCGCCCGAAGAGCTGGAGTATCTCAATCTTATTGCAACGGCTGCACGTACCTTGCATACGGATGCCGATAGGTTAACCGGGGGGCATTACGATGTATCCGGCCACACTATTCGTTACCGCGCAGCGGAGAAAGCAGACGACAACTTTGCAACGTTAACGCAGGTGGTTAATGCGGACTGGGTTGAGGCCGAACAGCTGTTTGGCTGTCTGCGCCAGTTCAATGGCGAAATTACGCTGCAACCGGGACTGGTCCATCAGGCCAACGGCGGTGTGCTGGTTATCTCATTGCGCACACTTCTGGCTCAGCCGTTGTTGTGGATGCGCCTGAAAGCCATTGTCAGCCACGAGCGTTTTGACTGGGTGGCCTTCGATGAGTCTCGCCCTCTGCCAGTCTCCGTCCCTTCTATGCCGCTTAAACTGAAAGTGGTGCTGGTCGGCGAACGTGAATCGCTGGCGGATTTCCAGGAAATGGAGCCAGAACTGGCAGAACAGGCTATCTACAGCGAATTTGAAGATAACTTGCAGATAGTGGATGCCGAAACCATGACACAGTGGTGTCAGTGGGTAACGCATACTGCCCGACGCAACAATCTGCCCTATCCCGCTGCCGATGCCTGGCAGGTTCTCATCCGCGAAGCCGTTCGCTATACCGGCGAACAGGATACGCTGCCGCTTAATCCGCTATGGATCACTCGCCAGCTCAAAGAAGTGGCCCCTCTTTGCGACGGTGATACCTGCACTGCGGAGCAATTGAGCCTGATGCTTGCTCAACGTGAGTGGCGAGAAGGATTCCTCTCCGAACGAATGCAGGATGAGATCCTGCAAGAGCAGATCCTCATTGAAACGGAAGGCGAGCGTATTGGGCAAATAAACGCCCTGTCGGTGATCGAATTTCCAGGCCATCCCCGCGCATTTGGTGAACCTTCACGTATCAGTTGCGTCGTGCATATTGGCGATGGCGAATTTACCGATATTGAACGTAAAGCCGAGCTGGGCGGAAATATTCATGCCAAGGGTATGATGATTATGCAGGCGTTCCTGATGTCGGAACTCCAGCTTGAACAGCAAATACCGTTCTCTGCCTCTCTGACATTTGAGCAATCATACAGTGAAGTAGACGGAGACAGCGCCTCTATGGCGGAACTGTGTGCGCTGATCAGCGCCCTCGCTGACGTTCCCGTCAATCAAAGCATCGCAATAACCGGTTCTGTCGATCAGTTTGGTCGTGCTCAACCTGTCGGCGGTCTGAATGAGAAAATTGAAGGCTTCTTTGCCATCTGCCAGCAGCGTGAATTAACGGGGACTCAGGGGGTGATTATCCCTGCAGCCAACGTCAGACATCTGAGCCTGCCACCCGCACTGCTGCAGGCTGTTGAAGAAGAAAAATTCACTATCTGGGCAGTAGACGACGTGACCGATGCGCTGCCACTGCTATTAAATTTGGTGTGGGATGGTGAAGGCCAGACGACGCTGATGCAAACTATCCAGGAGCGTATTGCTGCGGCAACGCAACAGGAAGGCCGTCATCGTTTTCCATGGCCGCTACGTTGGCTGAATTGGATTATTCCGAACTGATCGGACTTGTTCAGCGTACACGTGTTAGCTATCCTGCGTGCTTCAATAAAATAAGGCTTACAGAGAACATGGTAGATAAACGCGAATCCTATACAAAAGAAGACCTTCTTGCCTCTGGTCGCGGTGAGCTGTTTGGTGCTAAAGGCCCACAACTGCCTGCACCAAGCATGCTGATGATGGATCGTGTCATCAAGATGACCGAAACCGGCGGCAACTTTGACAAAGGTTATGTGGAAGCTGAACTGGACATCAACCCGGACCTGTGGTTCTTCGGATGCCATTTTATCGGCGATCCGGTAATGCCTGGTTGCCTGGGTCTGGATGCCATGTGGCAGCTGGTTGGATTCTATCTCGGCTGGCTGGGCGGCGAAGGTAAAGGCCGTGCACTGGGCGTGGGCGAAGTGAAATTCACAGGTCAGGTTCTGCCGACCGCGAAGAAAGTCACCTACCGCATTCACTTCAAACGCATCGTTAACCGCCGCCTGATCATGGGTCTGGCTGATGGTGAAGTGCTGGTTGATGGTCGTCTGATCTACACCGCAAATGATCTGAAAGTAGGTCTGTTCCAGGACACCTCGGCGTTCTAATTGCAGACATCTGTAGATCTGGTGGTGCGACATAGCCAAATGGCTGCGTACGTTAATTTGCCGGTCTACAAAAGGCGAAACCTCCGCTCTGCGGAGGTTTCTTTTATCTAAAGAGACAGAATCAGGCCATTAAAACCCTATCCCCCATGGCTTCTCGCCAGCCTCCCAGCCAGTATGACCTCTGATTCAGCGTCTGATAGGGACACATTTCTTTTGAGCGTCCGGCAATGCCGGCCTGATATCCACGTTGATGTGCCCGTTCCAGGCGATCTCGTTTTTGTCTCTTCATGCCTCGTTTCCCTCATTTTTGGGTCTGGTGGAAAAGAAAACAGTGATTACTAAGTGTGCAATCACACTAAACGAATACCCCTAAACATCAGACTCGTCAATGCGCAAAATTCACGCCAGTGTCATATTTGTGAGCTAGCTGGTAAATCATTTGTACAAAAATTCTCTGTCAGAACAGCTACCTCAACCGCTAAGAAAATAAAAAAAACCGCCTCTGGTGATGAACCTGAGGCGGCATAATTTACAATTATTTAAGCTTAGGGAATACGTTTCAGCTCTTGGGCGATTGCCGTCGCTTCCTGACTCCAGGCGCTGGCCAGAACTTTCACCATTTCATCGTAGCCATCCTGCGTCTGTACAACTTCGATATGGAACGGACGCTTGATTAATTGCCCCTGGTGATTCAGCAACCATTCACCGCTGACAATCACTTTGCCATCGTAACGTCCGTGAAAGCCTGTCACCGTCACGTTAAGCGTATCCTGAGTACTTCCCAACGGCTGAGATGCAACCACCCAGCCCGGAAGTTGCATACTCAGATTTGCGACAAGGGTATTACGCAGCTGCTGATCCAGTGGACTGGCCCAGAGATTGTTATTCGCTATCACATACTTCACGTCGCTGGTCTGGTACACCACACCATTCCCCGCCAGGTAATCAGGCACTGCAACCTGTTCAACCCACAGCAGGCGGTTACCCTGATTAGCTGAGCTTTGTACCCCCCCTTGCGCAATGGGGAGCTGATAATAGCTTTTATTCTCTCCGCTGGAGCTACATGACGTTAGCCAGACCGCCATCATCACCACTAGCCACTTTTTCATTGTTTCGCCCTCTTCGGCTCTGGATCTTTTTTGTCCTTCGCTTCAAACACCAGCGCGTTGCTCTTGTCGTTCAGCGTTTTCAGAACCGGCTGCAGTTCACGCAGTACCTGATCAAGACGCTGCATATCTGCCACCATCTTGTTGTAGGCCGCAGAACCCGGCTGGAAGCCCTGCATGCTGCGATTCAGTTCACGCAACGTATTCTGCATATCCGCAGGAAGCTGCTGCATCGACTGGCTGGACGTGATCTTATTCATGTTATCCAGCGTAGTTTGCAGATGCTTCATCGTGCGCTGGCTTTCCGACAACGTATTGGTTGCCTGCTCAATCATCGGGTTCAGCGGTAGACTATTAATCTTATCCAACGCTTCCATCAAACGCTGCTGAATCTGCGCCAGACCGCCGCTCACTGTCGGAATAATTTGATAACCATTAAACTCGCGTACCCCTGTAATTGGCGGCTCTTTCGGGTAAAAGTCGAGATCGACATACAGCGCGCCGGTCACCAGGTTCCCCGTCTTCAATGACCCTCTCAGTCCACGTTTGAGCAACTCAGCAAGATGAGCACCTACATCGGTGTCTTCACCCAACTGCGCTTTCAGCCGTTCAGGTTCAATACGCACCAGCACCGGAATACGGTAATCATTGTTAAATACCTGACGCATATTCGGTGAGAAGAAAGGTACTTTGCTTACCGTACCCAAACGGATACCACGGAATTCCAGCGGTGCACCAGGCTGTAGGCCACGAATCGAATCTTTAAAGAACATCAGGTAATCAATATGATCGGTATACAGTGAATCCTGAATACTTTTTTGATCGTCATAAAGATTAAACGCTGACTGTTGTGCGACCGGCTCGCCCTGCTCTAAACCTTCTGGCACATCAAAACTTACACCACCGCCAAACAGCGTGGAGAGCGATCCCATTTCTACGCGCATACCTGCTGAGGTGAGATCTACGGCGATCCCGCTGTCTTTCCAGAAACGCACATTACTGGTCACCAGACGATCGTTAGGCGCATTGATGAAAAGCTGATAGCTGATCGTACGCTTTTGCGCATCAAATGTGCTGGTCTCAACCGAGCCCACGCGATATCCACGGAACAGCACCGGATCGCCGGGGCTCAACTGACCGGCTTTTTTGCTGTCCAAAATCACACGGATCCCTTTTGCATCTGGCGGGGCCAGCGGCGGTGAATCCAGCAGTTGGTAATTTTCCAGCTTACTGCCTTTATTACCGGGTTGCAGCTCAATATACGCCCCGGACAATAGCGTGCCGAGCCCGCTGATACCTTCACGTCCAACCTGCGGCTTCACCACCCAAAAGACAGAATCTTTATGCAGCAGCTTTTCCATCCCGGAGTTAAGACGCGCTTTAATTTCCACATGGGTCAAATCATCAGTCAGGGTTGCGCTCTCGACGATACCGACATCCACGCTGCGGCTCTTTATCGTCGTTTTACCCCCTTCGATACCTTCGGCATTGGTGGTAATAAGCGTGACCTGTGGCCCCTGATGACTATAGTGATAAAACAGGACCCACGCGCCAATGAGTGCAGTGACGATAGGGAATATCCACACGGGAGACCAGTTTTTTACCTTCTGCACTTTGGCTTCCCCACTTTTAGATTCCATGCTGTCAGGACTCCTCATGGCCTGGTTCTGGTTCACGGTCCCACGACAGACGCGGATCAAATGTCATCGCAGAAAACATTGTCATAATGACGACTAAAGCAAACATCAAAGCACCCATTGCAGGATAAATGTTCATTAACCCTCCCATGCGCACCAGCGCAGAGAGTACCGCAATCACAAAGACGTCGATCATTGACCAGCGACCGACAAATTCCACAACTTCATAAATCAGGTGCATACGTTCACTGTCGCGTTTGCCGTGCCCTTTGGCGTCCCAGCATAGCCAGGCAATAGCGATCATTTTCAACGTCGGCACCATAATACTGGCGATAAAGATAACCGCAGCCACCGGATAAGAGCCTTCGCTCCAGATTAAAACCACCCCCTCTAGTATCGTTGATGGCAGCTTTAACCCGAGCAAATCGGTAATCATAATCGGCAAAATATTGGCAGGAAGATAAAGCATGATTGACGTAAACAGTAATGCCAGTGTCCATTGCAAACTGTTTTTACGCCGTACATAGCCTTTCGTTTGACAGCGCGGACACACCCGCTCATCAGCGGGAAGTATCGCAGTGCAGCAAGAGCAGGAACGCAGTCCCTGTCGAATACCTGGCACGCCAGGCTTTAAGGCCTGCTTTATGACAGGCATTGGCGCAATATCATCCCACAGCCAGCGACGATCGACACACTGGAATGCGCGTAACTGGAGAAGGCAAAAGAAGCACCACGGGATGAAACTACTGCCCACGCCGATATCACCATAAGCCATGAGCTTAACGAAGCTGACCAGCACGCCGGCGAGGAAGATTTCCGCCATTCCCCAGCTTTTTAACTGGAACAGAACACGTGCAAGCCTCGCCTTAAGTCTGCCTGGCATCTGCACCCGATTCACCAGCAGCAGAATAGTTAGCAGGCAAAACGCGGGAACCAGTTGCACGAATAATAAAAAGAAGGTGCCAAGACTGGCATAATCTTCGGAAAAGAGAACGCTGGGGATTTCCAGCAACGTCACTTCGCTGCTCACCCCTGCGACGTTCATATTCACAAAGGGAAACAGGTTGGACAAAAGCAGCATGAACAATGCTGCTAACACATAGGCGGTAGGACGCTGCCTTGGCGCGTCCCACTCAACCGTTAACGTAGTGCCACATCGTGGACATGCCGCTTTCTGACCATGCTCAAGGCGAGGAAGCGCCACCAGCATGTCACACTGCGAGCACAAAATATGCTTCGCGGCATGGTGATGTTCGCACATATGTGCTCCTTTAATTATGCGCCATTCTTTAAAGACTCAAGATACTCCCAGCGCTCAAAGGCTTGCTCAAGTTCTTGTTCCGCTTCGTTCAGACTAGCTAATACCTGCTGCGTTTGCTCATGCGGTTGACTGAAAAATGAGGCATCAGCCACCTGAGCTTGTAATGTTTCAAGCTTAGCTTCCAACGCTTCCAGCAACGCAGGAAGCTGCTCCAGTTCGCGCTGTAGTTTATAGCTTAGTTTGCTTGTGCCGCGTTTTACAATTTCTGCTTTAGGGGCAACAGTTTCCTCAGTTTTTTTCTCAACGGGTTGTTTAAACGCCACATACTGTGACTGCTGCTCACGCGCGTCATGATAACCGCCCACATAACGACCAATCTTGCCGCCACCTTCAAAAATCCAGCACTCGGTAACCGTATTGTCAACAAACTGACGGTCGTGGCTGACCAGCAATACGGTCCCCTGATAACCGTCAATCAACTCTTCGAGCAGTTCCAGCGTTTCGACGTCGAGATCGTTGGTCGGTTCATCAAGAATCAAGAGGTTGCTGGGTTTCAGGAACAGACGCGCCAGCAGCAGGCGATTGCGTTCCCCGCCAGACAATGCACGTACCGGCGTCATCGCGCGTTTCGGATGGAACAGGAAGTCCTGAAGATAGCCCAGCACATGGCGCGGCTTACCGTTCACCATCACCTCTTGCTTACCTTCGGCAAGGTTATCCATCACGGTTTTATCCGGATCCAGTTCAGCACGGTGCTGGTCGAAATAGGCAACTTCCAGCTTGGTCCCGACGTGGATGCGACCACTGTCAGCCTGCAATTGTCCCAGCATCAGCTTAAGCAGCGTCGTTTTACCGCAGCCGTTAGGTCCAATTAAGGCAATTTTGTCGCTGCGCTGCACCTGCGCGGAGAAATCTTTTACCAGTTGCTTCCCGTCAACCTGGTAATCAACATTCTCCATTTCGAAGACAATCTTGCCAGAGCGGCTCGCTTCTTCAACCTGCATCTTCGCCGTACCCATCACTTCACGACGCTCACCGCGCTCGCGACGCATGGCCTTCAGCGCACGCACACGACCTTCATTGCGGGTACGACGCGCCTTAATACCCTGACGGATCCAGACCTCTTCCTGCGCCAGTTTGCGGTCAAACTCCGCATTCTGTAGCTCTTCTACCCGCAGCGCTTCTTCTTTTTCCAGCAGGTACTGATCGTAATTACCCGGATAGGTCACCAGCTTGCCGCGATCGAGATCGACAATGCGCGTTGCCATATTGCGAATAAACGAACGGTCGTGGGAGATAAAAATGATCGTGCCGTTAAAGGTTTTCAGGAACCCTTCCAGCCAGTCGATGGTTTCAATATCCAGGTGGTTGGTCGGTTCATCCAGCAGCAATATGCGCGGATTGCTGACTAACGCCCGGCCCAGCGCAGCTTTACGCAGCCAGCCGCCGGAAAGCGATGCCAGCTCCATGTCTGGCTCCAGCCCAAGCTGTTCCAGTACTTCGTTGATACGGCTTTCCAGCTGCCACAGATTGTGGTGATCCAGCTGTTCCTGAACCTTCGCCAGTTCCTGCAGGTTTTTATCACTCGGATCGGTGATCACCAGATGCGAGATATCGTGGTAACGCTTGAGATACACCGCCTGCTCTGCAATGCCTTCGGCAACGAAGTCATAGACGCTGCCTTCGACATTGCGCGGCGGATCCTGTTGCAGACGCGCTACAACCAGATCCTGTTCATAAATAATACGTCCGTCGTCAAGACCCTGTTCACGGTTGAGGATCTTCATCAGCGTCGATTTGCCCGCGCCGTTACGGCCTACCAGACAGACGCGTTCGTTATCTTCGATATGCAGTTCTGCATTATCAAGGAGCGGCGCATCGCTGAACGACAGCCATGCGCCATGCATACTGATCAATGACATTTATTTTTCCTTTCAGGCTGAGGTAATCAGCCAGCAATTGTGGATCTGACGGTTACGGACGAAGTCCTGGGAAAGCGTTTTTTGGGTAATTTCTTGTGCTTTCAATCCCAGTTCAGCCAGACCGTCGAGGTCCATACGGAATCCACGTTTGTTGTTGGAGAACATAATCGTGCCGTCTTTGCGTAGCAGACGTTTCAGATCTTTCATTAGCGCCAGATGATCGCGCTGCACATCAAACGAGTCTTCCATACGCTTAGAGTTAGAGAACGTCGGCGGATCAATGAAGATCAGATCAAACTGTTCATTGGCATCACGCAGCCAGCCCAGGCAGTCGGCCTGAATCAAGCGGTGCGCGCGTCCACTTAGCCCGTTCAGCCGCAGGTTACGCTCTGCCCATTCCAGATAGGTACGCGACATATCTACCGTTGTGGTGCTACGTGCGCCACCCAATCCGGCATGCACGCTCGCGCTGCCGGTGTAGGAGAACAGGTTAAGGAAGTCTTTCCCTTTGCTCATCTGCCCCAACATGCGCCGTGCAATACGGTGATCAAGGAACAGGCCAGTATCCAGATAATCGGTCAGGTTGACCCACAGACGCGCGTTATACTCGCTCACCTCAATGAACTCGCCCTTCTCGTTCATCTTCTGGTATTGGTTCTTCCCTTTCTGGCGTTCACGGGTTTTCAGCACCAGTTTGTTTGGTGCGATTTCCAGTACCGACAGCGTAGCGGCAATGATGTCGAACAGGCGCTGACGTGCTTTCTGCGCATCAACCGTCTTCGGCGGCGCATATTCCTGAACCACAACCCAGTCGCCATAGCGATCAACGGCAACGTTATATTCCGGCAGGTCAGCATCGTACAGGCGATAGCATTCAATCCCTTCCTGACGCGCCCATTTTTCCAGCTTCTTAATATTCTTGCGCAGGCGGTTGGCATAATCTTCCGCTACCGTGGCAGGCTTGCTGTCCGCGGTGGTCTCTGCAACGTGATAGTTCTTCTGGACACAATCCAGCGGGCCATTTTTCGCTTTAAACTGTTTATCCGCACGCAATTGCAGGCTGCTGAGCAAATCGGGTGATGCGCTGAACAGCGACAGATTCCAGCCGCCAAACTGGTTTTTCATCGTGCGTCCCAGCAGGCTGTGCAGAGCAATCAATGCGGGTTCACTGTCCAGACGCTCGCCGTAGGGTGGGTTGCTGATGACAGTACCGTAAGGTCCTTTCGGCAACGGGTTACTCAGTTTGGCGACATCTTTGACTTCAAACGTCATCAGGTCGGCAATACCGGCGCGGCGGGCGTTACTGCGCGCTTTTTCAATCACGCGGGCATCGCTATCTGATCCATAGAAGTGCGAGGTATAGTCCGCCAGTCCTTTGCGCGCGCGCACCTGTGCTTCAGCTTTCACTTCTTGCCACACAGCTTCATCATGCTGCGCCCAGCCGCTGAAGCCCCAGTATCCACGGTGCAGGCCCGGCGCGCGATCGGTTGCCCACATTGCCGCTTCAATCAGCAGCGTACCGGAACCACACATCGGATCGAGTAGCGGCGTGCCCGGCTGCCAGCCTGAACGCATCACAATGGCGGCCGCCAGCGTCTCTTTAATCGGCGCCTGACCCGCACGATCGCGATAACCACGCTGATGCAGGCCGTCGCCGCTCAGATCGAGCGCGATGCTGGCCGTATCTTTGTTCAGCCAAACGTTAATGCGCAGATCGGGTGATTCACGATCTACGTTCGGACGCGGCAGGTTTTTACGGGTAAAGGCATCGACAATCGCATCCTTTACTTTCAGTGCACCGTACTGGCTATTACGAATCGTCTCGTTCAGCCCGCTAAAGTGCACGGCGAAGGTGGCACCAGGATTAAATATCTCTGTCCAGTCGATTGCCTGAACACCGAGGTACAGATCAAGATCGCTATAGACCTTGCACTCTCCCATCGGCAGGATAATGCGCGAGGCCAGGCGGCTCCACATCAGGCTCTGGTAAACAAGCCGCGTGTCGCCCTTAAAATGGACCCCACCCTGAACGACCTGGCACTCCAATGCGCCGAGGTTTTCCAGTTCAGTTTTTAACAGCTCTTCCAGCCCGCGGGCCGTACTGGCAAACAGAGAATTCATAATGTCACTTTTACTCCGAGAAAATTGCTGCGCATTATAGCTAATATGGGCTGTATGTCATAAAGTTGAAGGCTTATTTTCATTCGAGGGGCTGTACAGTGGTCACGTTAACCCGACTTTTTATCCATCCGGTTAAATCAATGCGCGGCATTGGGCTAACGCACGCCCTGGCAGATATCAGCGGCCTTGCCTTTGATCGCATATTTATGATCACTGAACCTGACGGAACGTTCATCACCGCCCGACAGTTCCCGCAAATGGTCCGTTTTACCCCGTCGCCATTCCATGACGGCCTACACCTTACCGCGCCAGACGGCAGCAGTGCGTTAGTGCGCTTTGCCGACTTCTCCACGCAGGATGCACCTACAGAAGTGTGGGGAAACCATTTTACCGCACGGGTCGCGCCAGCGGATATCAATCGCTGGATCAGCGGTTTTTTTTCCCGTGATGTGCAGTTGCGTTGGGTTGGCCCGCAGTTGACGCGCCGGGTAAAGCGCCACGATGGCGTGCCGTTATCTTTTGCCGATGGTTTTCCCTATCTCCTGACGAACGAGGCCTCTCTGCGCGATCTGCAGCAACGCTGCCCGGCCAGCATCAGAATGGAACAGTTTCGCCCCAACCTGGTAGTTACAGGTGCCAGCGCCTGGGAAGAAGATACCTGGAAAGTGATACGCATCGGCGACGTTATCTTTGACGTGGCTAAACCCTGTAGTCGCTGTATTTTCACTACCGTCAGCCCAGAGAAAGGCCAGAAACATCCATCCGGCGAGCCGCTGGCGACGCTGCAAACCTTCCGTACAGCGCCAGACAACGGTGATGTCGATTTCGGCCAGAATCTTATCGCCCGTAATAGCGGCGTAATTCGTGTGGGTGATGAAGTAGAAATACTGGCAACCGGACCCGCCCGGCTGTACGGCGCGGCGGAATCTGATGATACCGCTTTGCAGCAACAACCCGATGCAACCGTGATAATTGACTGGCAGGGTCAAACGTTTCGCGGAAATAATCAGCAGGTATTGTTGGAACAGCTGGAAAACCAGGGGATCCGTGTTCCCTACTCTTGTCGTGCGGGAATTTGCGGCTGCTGCCGGATTCGGCTGGTAGAAGGCGAAGTCAACCCACTGAAAAAATCAGCGATTGGCGATGACGGAACGATTCTTTGCTGCAGTTGTGTACCCAAAACGGCAATCAGGCTGGAAAGTTAGACCGCCTGCTCAAGGCTGAAACTGTCGACAATTGCCTGCGGTTTCAGTCTGTCATTCATGATTTTAATCGCATCGCCAAGTTGCATGGTGCGACCGGCAATGACCACGCCCGGCTGTGCAAGCAAACACAGTGCGGCATTTTCACCCGGCTCTACCACTAACAGATTTACCTGTTCTTCAGTATCGCTCAAATAAACACAGGCAGCGTCACCGACCACTGGCGACCAGTTCACGCCGTGCGCAACAAAGTGCCAGCTTTTTGGCATTTGCGGTTTAAGATACCGAATCGCCACCAGCGCATTTAGCACCAGTTCCGCTTTTTGTTCTTTAGCTAAATCCAGGTAACGGCATTTTTCTTCGAAGGAGAAATAAAGCGCAGCGTCATCGACACAAAAACCAGACGGAGAAAATGCATCAGGCGTGAGCATTTTGCGCGCAAAACGCGAGCGGAATAACATGCCATTGGCTAAATCGAGCATCATTCGATCGTGCTCTTCATCATAATACCAGCGCCAGTTATCGTCGGGTTTAATTCGCATCAGTTTCTCTCCTTTCCTTAATCATCGCCATTACGACACGATCCTTTTGCCGCTTCGTTTATTGCCCTAATAATAAAAGCTCAGAATGTTTAAATAAGCAACAGTAAAGGAATATAAAACAACCAGGGCTAGAAATAAAGCCCTGGTTGTCGGATTAAGGCATAGATCAGATATTGCTGACGATTTCTTTAATCAACGGCGGACCTTTAAAAATAAATCCCGAATAAATCTGCACGAGGGTTGCACCGGCAGCCATTTTTTCCCGTGCGGCAATCACCGAGTCGATCCCGCCAACACCAATAATTGGCAACTGCCCTTTTAATTCCTGAGACAACTGACGAATAATTTCTGTACTTTTTAATTGCAATGGTCGACCGCTCAGGCCACCCATTTGATCGCAATTTTTCATTCCCTGAACGAGAGAACGATCGAGAGTAGTGTTGGTTGCAATTACGCCATCAATATTATGACGAACTAAACTGTCAGCAACCTGGATCAGTTCTTCCACAGAAAGATCCGGCGCGATCTTTACCGCCACCGGCACATATTTATGGTGGATCGCCTGGAGATCGTTTTGCTTATTTTTAATAGCCGTCAGCAGATCATCCAGCGCCTCGCCGTATTGTAGCGTACGCAGCCCTGGAGTATTTGGTGAAGAGATATTAATCGCAATATAACCGGCATAAGCATAGACTTTTTCCATACAAATCAGATAGTCATCTTTGCCATTCTCTACCGGGGTATCTTTATTCTTACCAATATTAATCCCCAGGATACCGTCAAAATGCGATTTTTTGACGTTCTCCACCAGGTTATCAACGCCCAGGTTATTAAACCCCATACGGTTGATCAAACCTTCTGCATCGACCAGACGGAACAGACGCGGTTTATCGTTACCCGGCTGCGGACGCGGCGTCACGGTACCGATTTCAATTGAGCCGAATCCCATCGCACCAAGTGCATCAATGCACTCCCCGTCTTTATCCAGTCCGGCAGCAAGACCGAGCGGGTTTTTAAACGTCAGCCCCATACAGGTAACCGGTTTTGCGGGTACTTTCTGGCGGACAAGCGCTTCAAGCGGCGTGCCGGTAATGCGACGTAATTGCTGGAATGTCAATTCATGAGCGCGCTCAGGGTCGAGCTGAAAAAGGGCTTTACGAACGAAGGGGTAGTACATGAACTCTCCTGGATTCCCGGTGTGCAAACCGGGGGCGTATTATGTGCGATCGCGAGCAAAAAGGGAATTGACCTGCGGCAATAAATAGCAATCGTTTTCCTCGCCCCTACTTTTTACACCCTAAATAATTCGAGTTGCAGGACAAAACGCATTAGCGTTTTGAACAGCGCTTGCGCTGGTCCCGAAGGGGCGAGGCCAAAGGCCGAGTAAAGCCAACGTACATGCAACTTGAAGTATGACGGGTATATTTATTTTTCAACTTTTCTATCCCGTATAAATCATTTCGATAAACAAAGCCCCTCTGCCAGACTGCACAAATTGTTATCAATGTTAATTAAAAGCAAACAATTAGTTATAAGCGGAGATTGAAACTATGCGCGTCATCACTCTGGCGGGAAGCCCACGCTTTCCCTCTCGCTCCAGCGCGTTACTGGAATATGCCCGAGAAAAACTGAACGGTCAGGATATCGAAGTCTTTCACTGGAACCTGCACAATTTTGCCCCGGAAGATCTGATCTATGCCCGTTTTGATAGTCCGGCGCTGAAGACATTTATTGAGCAACTGCAGGATGCAGACGGGCTGATTGTCGCCACGCCGGTCTACAAAGCCGCATACTCTGGCGCATTGAAAACACTGCTCGATCTACTCCCCGAACGGGCACTGGAAGGAAAAGTGGTGTTGCCGCTGGCAACCGGGGGGACCGTTGCACACTTACTGGCAGTCGATTATGCATTGAAACCGGTACTAAGTGCGTTAAAGGCCCAGGAGATCCTGCACGGTGTGTTTGCCGATGATTCGCAGATCATTGATTATCAGCATAAACCTCAGTTCACCCCCAACCTGCAATTGCGCCTGGATGGCGCGCTCGAGACGTTCTGGCTGGCATTGCATCGTCGCGATATTCAACGCCCTCAATTGAATGCCCTGCGAGGTGCCGCCCATGCTTAATCTGCTCAAGCGTCACACGTCGTGGTTCGCACTGACTGGGCTGCTGTCACTGTCAACGCTGGCGCATGCCGCAGAACCTGCGCCCGATGCTCTGCGCATTGGTTATCAGAAAGGGAGCGTCAGCATGGTGTTGGCAAAAAGCCATCAGTTGCTGGAGAAACGCTACCCGCAAACTAAAATCTCGTGGGTTGAGTTCCCGGCCGGGCCACAAATGCTGGAAGCGCTCAATATCGGCAGTATTGATCTCGGCAGTACGGGTGATATCCCGCCAATTTTCGCCCAGGCCGCGGGGGCAGATCTGGTTTATGTGGGCGTCGAGCCACCCAAACCGCAAGCCGAAGTGATTCTGGTGTCGAAAAATAGCCCGATCCAAAGTGTCGCACAGCTTAAAGGACATAAAGTCGCCTTCCAGAAAGGTTCCAGCGCCCACAATTTACTGCTCCGTGCACTGCAACAGGCTGGGCTGAAATTTACCGATATTCAACCGACGTATCTGACCCCCGCCGATGCGCGAGCGGCCTTCCAGCAAGGAAACGTTGATGCGTGGGCTATCTGGGACCCCTACTACTCCGCCGCGTTACTACAAGGTGATGTACGCGTGCTCAAAGACGGTTCAGACCTCAAACAGACCGGTTCGTTTTATCTCGCCGCACGTCCTTATGCCGAAAAAAATGGCGCATTTGTTCTTGGCGTGCTGGATACCTTTAGCCAAGCCGATGCGTTAACCCTCAGCCAGCGCCAACCAAGCATCACCCTGCTGGCTAAAACCATGGGCCTGCCCGAGCCGGTAATTGCCTCTTATCTGGATCACCGCCCGCCAACCACCATTACCCCCGTCAGCGCCTCTGTTGCTGCGCTACAGCAACAAACCGCCGATCTGTTTTATGACAACCGGTTGCTGCCGAAAAAAATCGATATTCGCCAGCGTATCTGGCAACCCACTCAGCAGGCTGGAGAAAAATTATGAGTCTGAACATGTTCTGGTTTTTACCCACCCACGGCGACGGTCATTATCTGGGGACGGAGGAAGGTTCACGCCCGGTCGATCACGGCTATCTGCAACAAATCGCGCAAACGGCCGATCGTCTGGGATTTACCGGCGTTCTCATCCCAACCGGTCGCTCCTGCGAAGATGCCTGGCTGGTTGCTGCCTCGATGATCCCGGTCACCCAGCGATTAAAGTTTCTGGTCGCGCTACGTCCAAGCGTCACCTCGCCGACGGTTGCCGCACGCCAGGCCGCCACGCTCGACAGACTCTCTAACGGTCGGGCGTTATTTAACCTGGTGACCGGTAGCGATCCACAGGAGCTGGCGGGTGACGGCGTATTTCTCGATCACACCGAGCGCTATGAAGCCTCTGCGGAATTTACTCAGGTCTGGCGGCGCCTACTGCAAGGTGAAACCGTGGATTTCAACGGCAAACATATTCATGTCCGCGGCGCGAAGCTGTTTTTCCCTCCCGTGCAACAACCCCGGCCACCGCTTTATTTCGGTGGCTCGTCCGATGTCGCACAAGACCTTGCTGCCGAGCAGGTTGATCTCTATCTGACCTGGGGCGAGCCGCCTGAACAAGTGAAAGCGAAAATTGAACAGGTACGGGCTAAAGCGGCGGCGCTCGGTCGCAAGATCCGCTTTGGTATTCGTCTACATGTGATCGTGCGGGAAACAACACAAGAGGCGTGGCAGGCAGCGGATCGCCTGATAGCCCATCTGGATGACGACACCATTGCCAAAGCCCAGGCCGCTTTCTCAAGAACGGACTCGATTGGCCAGCAGCGAATGGCTGCACTGCACAACGGTAAACGCGACAAACTGGAAATCAGCCCGAACCTGTGGGCAGGCGTCGGACTGGTGCGCGGTGGCGCAGGTACCGCGCTGGTCGGAGATGGGCCTACGGTCGCGGCGCGTATTAACGAGTATGCCGCGCTGGGAATCGACAGCTTTGTGTTGTCCGGGTATCCGCATCTGGAAGAGGCATACAAGGTTGGCGAGCTGCTGTTCCCACATCTGGATGTCGCGATACCCGAAATTCCACAGCCGCAGCACCTGCATCAGCAAGGCGAAGCGGTGGCGAACGAATTTATCCCGCGTAAAGCCGCACAAAGCTAAGGAGCTGGCTAATGGCAACACCGAAAAACAGGTGGTTATTGCGCCTCGCGCCCTGGTTTTTACCGCTGGGTCTGGTGGTGGTCTGGCAGTTCGCATCCACAATGGGCTGGCTCTCCACCCGCATCCTGCCCTCACCGGAGGGTGTTATTGAAGCCTTCTGGACGCTTTCCGCCAGCGGCGAGCTTTGGCAGCATCTGGCGATCAGCGCCTGGCGTGCGCTGGTCGGATTTTCCATTGGTGGATCGATTGGCCTGACGCTGGGACTGATTAGCGGCCTTTCACGTTGGGGAGAACGCCTGCTGGATACGTCGGTGCAGATGCTGCGTAACGTACCGCATCTGGCGCTGATCCCGCTGGTGATTTTATGGTTCGGCATTGATGAATCCGCCAAGATCTTTCTCGTTGCGTTGGGCACGCTGTTCCCGATTTACATCAACACCTGGCACGGGATACGTAATATCGACCGCGGGTTGGTTGAGATGGCGCGCAGCTATGGGTTATCTGGTTTTTCACTGTTTATACATGTGATCCTCCCCGGTGCCCTGCCCTCGATTATGGTTGGGGTGCGTTTTGCTCTTGGACTGATGTGGCTGACGCTGATTGTGGCGGAAACCATTTCAGCCAATGCCGGTATTGGCTATCTGGCGATGAACGCCCGCGAATTTCTGCAAACCGATGTGGTCGTGGTGGCTATTATTCTCTACGCCCTACTCGGCAAACTTGCCGACGTCAGCGCCCAATTGCTGGAGCGGGTCTGGCTGTGCTGGAACCCGGCTTACCATGTGAAGGAGGCTACCGTATGAATACCGCACGCTTGAACCAGGGCACGCCGCTGTTGCTGAGCGCCGTGACGAAACAATACGCCGCCAATACGGTGCTCAATCAGTTAGATTTGCATATTCCAGCCGGACAGTTTGTTGCAGTGGTTGGTCGCAGTGGCGGGGGTAAAAGCACGTTACTGCGTCTGCTGGCAGGACTGGAGTCTCCCACCTCAGGCGCATTACTTGCCGGAACCACCCCATTGGCAGATATTCAGGATGATACGCGAATGATGTTTCAGGATGCGCGTTTACTGCCATGGAAGACGGTTATCGATAATGTGGGCCTGGGTCTGAAAGGTCACTGGCGCAACGCAGCCCGAGATGCGCTGGCCGCAGTTGGGCTGGAGAATCGTGCTCAGGAGTGGCCCGCAGCGCTTTCTGGCGGACAAAAACAGCGCGTCTCCCTGGCGCGGGCATTAATTCATCGCCCCGGTCTGCTTCTGCTGGATGAACCCCTCGGCGCGCTGGATGCCTTAACCCGCCTTGAAATGCAGGAGCTGATTGTCTCTTTGTGGCAAGAGCACGGCTTTACCGTGCTGCTGGTCACCCATGACGTGAGTGAAGCGGTGGCAATGGCCGATCGCGTTTTGCTGATTGAGGACGGAAAAATCGGGCTGGATTTAACGGTGGATATTGCCCGCCCGCGTCGGATTGGTTCGGCGCGTCTGGCAGAACTGGAAGCAGAAGTGTTGAATCGGGTGATGCAGCGTGGCGAGGCAGAACAGTCAATCCGACTGCATGGATAAACATTCAGGACGTTGTAGGCCCGGTAAGCATGAGCGCCACCGGGCATTTTGCCGGATGACGGCGTTACCGCCTTATCCGGCCTACAACACTACAGGTCAACGTCTCAGGCTAACGCTTTGGTAATTTTCTCGAACAGATCGCCGGAGAGATTTTCCAGACCTTTCAGCTGTTCCAGCGCTGCCCGCATCTTCGCCTGACGTTTTGCATCATAGCGTTTCAGGCGAATCAGCGGCTCAATCAAACGAGATGCCACCTGAGGATTTCGGCTGTTCAGTTCGGTCAACATGTCGACCAGGAACTGATAGCCACTACCATCTTCCGCATGGAATGCCGCCGGGTTGCTACCCGCAAAGGCACCAATCAGCGAACGAATGCGGTTCGGGTTGCTCATACTGAAGGAGCGATGCTTCAACAGGCCGCGTACCGTCTCCAATACGTTATCTGCCGGGCTGGTAGATTGCAGGATAAACCATTTATCCATCACCAGACCGTCATGATGCCATTTGTCGTCGTATTCCTGCATCAGCGCGTCACGACACGGCAACTGTGCGGCGACCGCCGCAGACAGCGCTGCCAGCGCATCGGTCATATTGTTCGCTTCACGGTACTGCTTGCTCACCAGGGCGTCTGCCAGTTGGATTTCCCCAAAAGCCAGGAAGCGCAGGCAGGCATTGCGCAGCGTACGTTTGCCAATATCAGCATGCTCAACGCGATACTCATCGAGATGATTGGCGTTATAAATCGCCAGGAATTCATCTGCCAGTTCAGCCGCCAGCGTGCGGGTTAACGCTTCACGTACCTCGGCGATCGCCACTGGATCGATAATCTCAAACAGCTCAGCAATCTCGTTGACGGAAGGCAGCGTCAGGATCTCTGCCGCCAGTGCCGGATCGATTTTCTCATCGAGCAGAATCGCCCGGAAGGCGTCAGCAACGTGTACCGGCAGTGACAGCGGCTGCCCCTGCTGATGTCGGGCAACATTCAGCTTAATATAGGTCGCCAACAGGCTCTGAGCCGCATCCCAACGAGAGAAATCATTGCGGGCATGACGCATCAGGAAGGTCAGCTGCTGATCGCTCCATTTATATTCCAGTTTCACCGGCGCAGAGAACTCACACAGCAGTGCCGGAACCGGCTGGAAATAAACGTTATCGAAAACAAACGTCTGCTCTGCCTGGGTCACGTTGAGTACGGAATTCACCGGGTGACCGCCTTTTTGTAGCGGGATCACTTTGCCTTCGTTGTCATACAACTCAAGGGCAAAAGGAATATGCAAGGGCTGCTTTTCAGCCTGATCCGGCGTGGCTGGCGTACGCTGGCTGATAGTCAGCGTGTACTGTTCCGTCGCTGGATTGTAGTCATCTCGCACGGTCAAAATCGGCGTACCGGACTGGCTGTACCAGCGGCGGAAATGTGAAAGGTCAACGTTCGACGCATCTTCCATCGCCTGCACGAAATCATCACAGGTCGCGGCGCTACCATCGTGACGTTCAAAGTACAGCTGCATCCCTTTCTGGAAGTTAGTCTCACCGAGCAGGGTGTGGATCATACGAATCACTTCAGCGCCCTTTTCGTACACGGTCAGGGTGTAGAAGTTGTTCATTTCAATGACCATATCCGGGCGAATTGGATGCGCCATCGGGCTGGCGTCTTCAGCAAACTGCAAGCCGCGCATGGTACGCACGTTGCTAATACGGTTTACCGCACGAGAGCCAAGATCGGAGCTAAATTCCTGATCGCGGAATACGGTTAACCCTTCTTTCAGGCTTAACTGAAACCAGTCACGGCAGGTGACGCGGTTGCCGGTCCAGTTATGGAAATATTCGTGGCCGATAACGCGCTCAATATCGAGATAGTCTTTGTCGGTGGCAGTATCAGTACGCGCCAGCACGTATTTGGAGTTAAAGATGTTCAGACCTTTATTTTCCATCGCCCCCATATTAAAGAAGTCCACGGCGACGATCATGTAGATATCGAGGTCATACTCCAGACCAAAACGCTCTTCATCCCATTTCATGGAATTTTTCAGCGACGTCATTGCCCATGGCGCACGGTCCAGGTTGCCGCGGTCTACATATAATTCCAGCGCAACTTCACGCCCGGAGCGGGTCGTAAAGGTATCGCTCAGCACGTCGAAATCACCGGCGACCAGTGCGAACAGATAGCACGGTTTCGGGAATGGATCCTGCCACTGCACCCAGTGGCGACCGTTTTCCAGTTCGCCCTGCGCAACACGGTTACCGTTGGAAAGCAGGAACGGATACCGGGTTTTGTCGGCAATAATTTTGGTGGTAAAACGCGCCAGCACGTCCGGCCTGTCGAGATACCAGGTAATATGGCGAAACCCTTCCGCTTCGCACTGCGTACAGAGCGCATCGCCGGACTGATACAGCCCTTCCAGTGCGGTGTTAGCCGCTGGGCTGATTTCATTAACGATACGCAGCGTAAAACGTTCCGGCAGGTGGCTGATGACCAGAGCACCCTCTTCTTCTTTATACTCTGTCCACGGTTCATCGTTCACGTGGATTGACACCAGGGTCAGATCTTCACCATTCAGGCGAAGAGGAGCATCAGACGCACCATGACGGACAGCCTGGCTCACTGCGGTGACCACGGTTTTTTCAGCATCCAGGTCAAAGGTCAAGTCAATATCAGTAATCTGGTAATCCGGTGCACGATAGTCGTGACGGTATTTGGCTTGTGGCTGTTGTGTCATAAAAAACCTTTAGCATCTTTTGTAGAGTCTCGGCTTCAGTCTATTCCTGTTGCGTAAATCGCGCTACGCAGAATGTTCATCTTTTCAGGCACAAACACCCTTTTTGCTACATTTTAATAACACGCGGCACGAAATGCACTCGACCAGAAAGACAGCTTATGGTGTGATCGGGGTTCAATAAATCGCTAAACAGGGTATACTCCAGCGGTTTTCTTAGTTGTTTATTGTACTAAACGCTCCCGCGAGAGGATGCTACTGCGCACCTATGACACAATTCGCTTCTCCTGTTCTGCACTCGCTGCTGGATACAGACGCTTATAAGTTGCATATGCAGCAAGCCGTTTTTCACCACTACTATGATGTACAAGTAGCGGCTGAATTTCGTTGCCGTGGCGATGACCTGCTCGGTATTTATGCCGACACTATTCGTGAGCAGGTTAACGCTATGCAGCACCTGCGACTTCAGGAGGACGAGTACCAGTGGCTCTCCGGCCTGCCTTTCTTTAAAGCTGATTACCTCACCTGGTTACGTGATTTCCGCTACAACCCGGAACAGGTTCGCGTCACCAATGACAACGGTAAGCTGAATATCCGCTTAACCGGTCCATGGCGTGAAGTCATCATGTGGGAAGTCCCACTGCTGGCGGTAATTAGCGAACTGGTGCACCGTTACCGTTCACCAGAATCTGGCGTGCCGCAGGCACTGGCTGAGCTGGAAAACAAGTTAGCAGAATTCACTACATTAACGAAAGATGTCGATATGTCCCGCTTCCATCTGATGGATTTCGGCACGCGTCGTCGTTTTTCACGCGAAGTGCAGCAAGCTATTGTTCAGCGTCTGCAGCAGGAACCGTGGTTTGTTGGCACCAGCAACTACGATCTGGCCCGTCGCCTGTCATTAACGCCAATGGGAACCCAGGCGCATGAATGGTTCCAGGCACACCAGCAAATCAGCCCTGAGCTTGCGACCAGTCAGCGCGTTGCCCTGGCCGCCTGGCTGAACGAATATCCCGACCAGCTCGGCATCGCTCTGACCGATTGCATCACCATGGACGCGTTTTTGCGCGACTTTGGCGTTGAGTTTGCAACCCGCTATCAGGGCTTGCGCCACGACTCTGGCGATCCGGTTGAATGGGGTGAGAAAGCCATATCCCATTATGAAAAACTGGGCATTGACCCGCAAAGCAAAACGCTGGTGTTCTCAGATAACCTCGATCTGAATAAAGCGATTGAACTCTATCGCCACTTCTCTTCTCGCGTACAGCTGAGCTTTGGTATCGGGACACGCCTGACGTGTAATATCCCACAAGTTAAGCCGCTGAATATCGTTATCAAGCTGGTCGAATGTAACGGTAAGCCGGTAGCCAAGTTGTCAGATAGTCCAGGTAAAACCATTTGCCACGATAAAGCATTTGTTCGTGCGCTGCGTAAAGCCTTCGATCTTCCGCATATTAAAAAAGCCAGCTAGCCTTCCCAGGGAGCCACTTTGGCTCCCTTTTCACGTTTATTTCCGAAATCTTTCACTCCAGCTACGAATTCTGCTTGTCTGATTGCAGATGCCAGGTAACATAGGTATCCCCCCATTACGGGTGGACATGTGTTTATATATCCGACTATTAACAGAGAGAATATTATGAGCGTTGTGCCTGTAGCCGACGTACTCCAGGGCCGCGTAGCCGTTGACAGTGAAGTCACCGTGCGCGGATGGGTGCGTACCCGCCGAGATTCAAAAGCTGGCATCTCCTTCCTCGCCGTTTATGACGGTTCCTGCTTTGATCCTGTACAGGCCGTCATCAATAATTCTCTGCCCAATTACAATCAGGACGTATTACGCCTGACGACGGGTTGTTCGGTTATCGTAACGGGTAAAGTCGTTGCGTCACCAGGACAAGGACAGAGCTTTGAAATTCAGGCAACGGAAGTTGAAGTTACCGGCTGGGTTGAAGATCCTGATACCTATCCCATGGCTGCGAAGCGTCACAGTATTGAGTACCTGCGTGAAGTCGCACACATGCGTCCGCGTACCAATATGATTGGCGCGGTTGCGCGAGTACGCCATACGCTGGCGCAAGCGCTGCATCGCTTCTTCCATGAGCAGGGTTTCTTTTGGGTCTCCACCCCGCTGATCACCGCTTCCGATACCGAAGGTGCCGGTGAAATGTTCCGCGTGTCAACGCTGGATCTGGAAAACCTGCCACGCAACGATCAGGGTAAAGTCGATTTCGATAAAGACTTCTTTGGTAAAGAAGCCTTCCTGACAGTTTCCGGTCAGTTGAACGGCGAAACCTATGCCTGTGCACTGTCCAAAATTTATACATTTGGACCGACTTTCCGTGCGGAAAACTCCAACACCAGCCGTCACCTGGCAGAGTTTTGGATGCTTGAGCCGGAAGTCGCTTTTGCCGATCTGAACGATGTTGCAGGTCTGGCTGAAGCGATGCTGAAATACGCGTTCAAGGCCGTACTGGAAGAACGTGCGGATGATATGAAGTTCTTCGCCGAACGTGTCGACAAAGACGCGGTATCACGCCTGGAACGTTTCATTGACGCTGACTTCGCGCAGGTGGATTACACCGATGCGGTAAGCATTCTGGAAAAATGCGGCAAACAGTTCGAAAACCCGGTTTACTGGGGTGTCGATCTGTCTTCTGAGCATGAACGCTATCTTGCCGAAGAACACTTTAAAGCGCCGGTGGTGGTTAAAAACTATCCGAAAGATATTAAGGCGTTTTATATGCGCCTTAACGACGACGGTAAAACCGTTGCGGCAATGGACGTGCTGGCACCGGGAATCGGTGAAATCATCGGTGGTTCTCAGCGTGAAGAGCGTCTGGACGTGCTGGATGCCCGTATGCTGGAGATGGGTCTGAACAAAGAAGATTACTGGTGGTATCGCGATCTGCGTCGCTACGGTACCGTTCCGCATTCCGGTTTCGGTTTGGGCTTTGAGCGCCTGATTGCTTATGTCACCGGCGTACAGAACGTCCGCGACGTTATTCCGTTCCCGCGTACACCGCGTAACGCCAGCTTCTAACGTTGTCGTTTTAATCTTAAAGGCCAGCACTGCTGGCCTTTTTACGTTCAGCGCATTGCTGCTTTTTTCGCCTTAGATGGAATCGCATCCCGCACTAAACTCAACCCGCAAATTCCCCCTTCCTGTTACGTGATGTTTCACTGCAACATTTTAGAACAAAAAATAATCACTATTTTTATTGTGGATTAGCACTTCATGATCAAATAGAGCATTTATTACCCATTCGCACGGCATTCTGGACGTCCAAAATAAGCATTTGTAAAAATGGTTATTTTAAGCAGGGTTAGATAAAAACGTCGTTAGCAAAATTAAGTATAAGAAAATCATATAAATAGATAATGTTGAGCAAAATTCAATCGCAGGGACAGCTGAAATTTGAAGTCGTTCACAAAGTTGCATAAAAATAACATTTAGTTACACATTTTTTCTTTTTGAAACCAAATCTTTATATTTGTAGCACTTTGAGAGTAGCGAAACGGTAGTTTGAATGGAAAGATGCCTGCAGACACATAAAGACACCAAACTCTCATCAATAGTTCCGTAAATTTTTATTGACGGAATTTATTGGCGGCAGTGGCAGGTGTCATATAAAAACCGATGAGGGTAATAAATAATGATGAAGCGCAATATTCTGGCAGTGGTTATCCCTGCTCTGCTGGTAGCCGGGGCAGCTAACGCTGCAGAAGTTTATAACAAAGATGGCAATAAAGTAGACATCTACGGTAAAGCTGTAGGTCTGCACTATTTTTCCAAGCACAACGGTGACAACGCTTACGCACCTAATGGCGATCAGACATACGCCCGTCTTGGTTTCAAAGGGGAAACTCAGATTAACGACCAACTGACCGGTTACGGCCAGTGGGAATACCAGTTCAGCGGCAATAACTCCGAAGGCGGTGACGACTCTCAGAAAGGGAACAAAACCCGTCTGGCGTTTGCCGGTCTGAAATTCGGTGACGCAGGTTCCTTCGATTACGGTCGTAACTACGGCGTCGTATACGATGCACTGGGTTACACCGATATGCTGCCAGAATTCGGTGGCGATACTGCGGCTTCCGACCAGTTCTTCTCTCAGCGTAACGGTGGCCTCGCGACTTACCGTAACTCCAACTTCTTCGGTCTGGTTGAAGGCCTGAACTTCGCTGTTCAGTACCTGGGTAAAAACGAGCGTGATGACGTTCGTCGCTCTAACGGTGACGGCGTTGGCGGTTCTGTAAGCTACGAATTCGAAGGCTTCGGTATCGTCGGTGCATACGGCGCGGCTGACCGTACCGATGCCCAGCAAAACCCGCTTCTGCGCGGCCATGGCGACAAAGCTGAGCAGTGGGCTACCGGCGTGAAATACGATGCTAACAACATCTACCTGGCAGCGAACTACAGCGAAACCCGTAACGCAACCCGTATCTCTAACGGTTATGCGAACAAAACTGAAGACGTACTGTTAGTTGCTCAGTACCAGTTCGACTTCGGTCTGCGTCCGTCCATCGCCTATACCAAATCTAAAGGTAAGGATATCGAAGGTATCGGTGACGTAGATCTGGTGAACTACTTCGAAGTGGGCGCGACTTACTACTTCAACAAAAACATGTCCACCTATGTTGATTACATCATCAACCAGATCGATTCTGACAACAAACTGGGCGTAGGCTCTGACGACACCGTTGCAGTGGGTATCGTTTACCAGTTCTAATAGCAGACCTCTTTGCTAAATGCCTAAAAAACAGGACTTCGGTCCTGTTTTTTTATATCCGCCAGCGGATTCTTGCGTCTTCAAAAAACACCCCTGCTTTTCGTCACTAACGGTTGGCATTTTGTAAATCTACCGTTAACCTGATAGCGGACTTCCCTTCTGTAACCACAATGGAACCTCGTCATGTTTGAGAACATTACCGCCGCTCCTGCCGACCCCATTTTGGGCCTGGCTGATTTGTTTCGTGCCGATGACCGCCCGGGGAAAATAAACCTCGGAATCGGTGTATATAAAGATGAGACAGGCAAAACGCCGGTATTGACCAGCGTTAAAAAAGCCGAGCAATATATCCTGGAAAATGAAACCACCAAAAACTATCTTGGCATTGACGGTATTCCAGAGTTTGGTCGCTGCACTCAGGAATTACTGTTTGGTAAAGAAAGTGCACTGATTAATGACAAGCGCGCGCGTACAGCACAGACCCCTGGTGGTACGGGTGCCCTGCGTGTGGCCGCTGATTTCCTGGCAAAAAACACCAGCACAAAACGCGTGTGGGTCAGCAACCCAAGCTGGCCGAACCATAAGAGCGTATTTAATTCTGCTGGTCTGGAAGTGCGTGAATATAGCTATTACGATGCGGCAAACCATTCACTGGACTTTGATGCGCTGCTGGCAAGCCTGGCTGAAGCACAAGCTGGCGACGTCGTACTATTCCACGGCTGCTGCCATAATCCGACCGGCATTGATCCAACGCTGGAGCAATGGCAAACGTTGGCTCAGCTGTCCGTCGAAAAAGGGTGGTTACCACTGTTCGACTTCGCCTACCAGGGCTTTGCTCGTGGTCTGGAAGAAGATGCAGAAGGTCTGCGCGCATTCGCCGCACTGCATAAAGAGCTGATTGTCGCCAGCTCCTATTCCAAAAACTTTGGTCTGTACAATGAACGTGTAGGCGCCTGTACGCTGGTCGCTGCCGATGCAGAAACCGTTGACCGTGCCTTTAGCCAGATGAAATCGGTCATTCGTGCGAACTACTCCAACCCACCGGCACACGGTGCCTCAGTTGTCGCGACAATTCTGAGCAACGATGCGCTACGTGCTATCTGGGAACAGGAACTGACTGACATGCGCCAACGCATTCAGCGCATGCGTCTGCTATTCGTCAATACGTTGCAGGAGAAAGGGGCAAACCGCGATTTTAGCTTTATCATCAAACAGAACGGTATGTTCTCATTCAGCGGCCTGACGAAAGAACAAGTTCTGCGTCTGCGTGAAGAGTTTGGTGTTTATGCTGTTGCTTCCGGACGCGTGAACGTAGCAGGAATGACGCCAGACAATATGGCGCCGTTATGCGAAGCGATTGTCGCTGTTCTGTAATCTATCGCACACACAAAAAAGGCCGCATCGCGGCCTTTTTATTTATCTGTCGTGTTACCAAACCGGCATTTCATCCTGCAGGAACGGATTATGCTGCCGCTCGTAACCCAGCGTAGAGAGTGGTCCGTGACCCGGAATAAACGTCACGTCATCACCTAGCGGTAAGAGTTTACGTTTGATAGCCTCAATCAATTGGCTGTGATCCCCACGCGGGAAATCACTGCGCCCTACGCCACCTTTGAAAATCACGTCGCCGGAAATCAGTAACTTTGATTGTTCATCAAAGAAGACGACATGCCCAGGCGTGTGACCCGGGCAATGCAACACCTGTAAGGTTACGTTGCCGACGCTAATCCGATCGCCTTCGTTTAACCAGCGATCGGGCGTTAGCGGCTCACAATCACCCAGGCCAAACATACGGCTTTGTGCAGGCAGCCCCTGCAGCCAGAACTCATCTTCTTTTTCCGGCCCAATAACCGGTACACCGTAATGCTGTGCCAGTTCTGCCGCCGCACCAACATGGTCGAGATGACCATGAGTAAGCAGGATCTGCATGAGCGTCAGACCGCTGGCATCGACTTCCTGTTTGATTTTCTCGGCATCACCGCCGGGATCGACCAGTGCGGCCAGACGCGTCTGCTCACACCAGATTAGCGAGCAGTTCTGGGCGAATGCAGTGACCGGAATAATACGATAGTTCATACAGCTCCTGTTTCATTAAGCTTACGGATCACCAGTGCCGTGCGGGCCCGGTGTCAATATGCACAAAGTTACTGCTGGGGTAGTATCCTACACCACCTGCGCGCATAGATAACGCAGCTTTGCGAATATTACTTAATGCGATGCCTTCAATATGGAAATCCATGGCCTGTCCTTTCGTATGGTAGCTTTTCTTTGCTACACCACGACTACGTGCACGGAGTTCGTTATTGGTATCGATGGAGCGATAGCCAGAGATCAGTTGTACGGGTTTACGCGTACCCAGCAGTCCCTGCAGACGGAAGAGTTGATCAAACAATCCCGGGTCAATGGATTTCACTTTATTGGCCCGAAAGTCACGGAAAAAGTGATTAAGTTTTGCTAATTCGTCCTGAATATAGCCCCTGCCATCAAAAAACTCTGCTTTAATTGACTCACCGGTATGCAGGTTATTCAGCGTCAATATACGCGGACGTGGGGTGGAGAGTGTTGCAAACGCAGGCGTGGGCAGGATGGCAGCGCCGAGGGCAATGCCACCAAGCGCCAGCAATTTGCGGCGATTAGCGTCAAATTTGTCCATGGTATTAAGGTCTACAGGTCAATGTTATCGTATGTATGCTCTAGCGCACGCGGGAAACCTTATCTGGCTAAGTAGTCCACGTCAAGGCTCCCAAACCCAGGAAATACGGGGCTTACAGCCATCCTGCCCCGTTTTCGTCATAACTTACGACAATCATTTTCCTCGAACTGCTTCATTTATCTGATTAATTGCTCAGCTTTCGACATGATTTGTGCGCTGGATCGCGCTGTCTGATCGTAATTGTAAATATCTGTTCGATACTGCGTACGCCCATCGCTTCCCACAAACGCTGTCAGATAGTACAGGTTGACCGGAATATTCTGGCGAATATTGACATACCGCGTATCCCCTTGCTTCAGGGCATCCGAGATGCGCGTATCATTCCAGCCTGCATCCTGCAGCAGCATATTCGCCAGTTCCGAGGCCTTATTCACGCGCACACAGCCAGAACTTAGCGCCCGAGTATCCTTCTGGAACAAATTATGGTTTGGCGTATCGTGCAGATAGATGGCGTCAGAACTCGGCATGTTGAATTTATAGCGCCCCAGCGAATTGCGCGCGCCCGGAGCCTGTTGGAAGCGGAACGGCAGATTCGAGGCGGTGATTGTAGCCCAGTCAACCTGCCACGGATCTATCGTCTCTTTGCTGTTCCAGCCGCGCATTACAGTATACCCGTGACGCTCAAGGTACCCCGGATCGTTCCACAATTTAGGCAGTATATCCTTACGCGCCAGCGTCGGCGGCACGTTCCACGGTGGGTTTACAACCACGTTATTCAACGCGCTGCTCATCATCGGCGTTTTACGATCGGGACGTCCGACGATAACACGGGAAGCCAGCACCTGATTGCCATTCTGGTAATAGACCAACGAGTACGCGGGAATATTCACCATGATGCCGGTAGACAACTCACTCGGCAGCAGGCGCAAACGCTGAATATTAAGCGCCAGCACGCCTGCGCGCTGAGCAGGCGTGACATTCAGCCAGTCGCGCGTTGCAGGACCAATCGTGCCATCGGCCCCCAGCCCCTGCCATGTCTGAAAACGTTTCACCGCGTCAACAAGTTCGCGATCGTAGGCGCTACGCCCTTCTTTGGCAGACGTGCTGACACCGGCGTTCAGCATCCCGGTGCGGCGCAGAATTTCGCGCAGCGCCGGGATATCATTACTCCATTCACCGGGGCGCAACGTCGTGGTGCTGGTTAACCGTGGCCAGGGTCGCGAATCCCCCACCAGCTTCAGCAGCGACTCATGCATCACGGTATACTGTGGATGCTGAGGTGTAAGGCTGGTGATAAATGAAGTTAGCTGACCGTTGTCCAGCGCCACCTGCCATTGATTAACAACGGAGAGCGGTGGCGTTGCCAGTGCATAAGGCTTATCGCTATAGAGCCAGCGGCTACCTTTGACGGGGATATTTGCAATGAAGTGGAGATAGCCCATCATCGCATCAGAAAGCACAGTATCACGAGCCAGGCCAGTGACTGCCGGGTCAGTCAGTAACGCGACCCAGGCGTTAAACTGCGGCTGAAAACCGGCAATCGCCACTTCGGCTAACTGTTGTTGAAAGGCTTTTACCGCATCACGATTTTCCCACATCGGTTTCATTTCGCGTGCGGCATACAGCAATTCCAGCTGGCTCATATAAACCGGCGTATAGCCTGCTGGTAGCTGAGATTGCAACTCAGCGCGGGCTTTGTCCACAGATGTGCCATTGGGCAGAGACTGAATTCCCGCCATCACACCTGTCGCGTAAGATTGTACCTGCGGTTGCGATAACGCTGTAGGCTGTTCGCTGACGGCCGCAGAGCTGTCGCCAGGAATCATTTCAGGCTCATCAGCCTGCGCGTTGAACAGTGGAGCGAATGTTACGGCCAGGCACAAACTGATTGCCGACAGCCGACGACCACACATTTTATTAAGCAACATCCCTTGCCCCCTGTTTTCTTTATCATACTTTGAGTAGCCAGACCGCCTGTATTCCCCGTTATTCTCACGGGAGCGGGCCTGTAAAACGCCAATACATTCTGAAGTATGACGAGCAAGCCCGGTGACGCGTTAGGCTTACCTTCAGTATATAAACATCAAATCATTTTTGCCTAACCTAATGTAAAGAAGTCTAAAGAAATTACACCAGGCATCATGCGCATGTCGGAAAAGAAAAAGGCGGCTTTAGCGCCGCCTTTTTACTTAGCTTGCCTGCGAAGAGGCATCTTCTATCCCAGGTAACGGCTCAGGTAACTGAGGGGCAAAACCACGCAGACCCACCACGTGAACGTGTTCGGTGTTCTGGAAGACTTTACGCACCAGTTTGTAGGTTGTGCCTTTCTCCGGGCTGATGTTTTCCGGCGCTGCAATAATCAGCTGCATCTGCAAACGCTCGCACAGTTCAAACAGGGTTGCGATGGAGCGGGCATCGAGCCGTGCGGCTTCATCAAGGAACAACAGGCGGCATGGCGAGATATCTTTCCCACGCAGTCTGCGTCCTTCATCTTCCCAGCTTTGAACAACCATCACGAGGATTGACATCCCGGTCCCGATCGCTTCCCCTGTAGACAACGCGCCCGATTCAGCACGTAACCAACCGTCAGAACCACGGTTAACTTCAACTTCCATTTCCAGGTAGTTGCGGTAATCCAGCAGTTCTTCACCAATGGTTTGTGGCGTACGCTGTCCCATGTCGATCTGCGGATTAAGACGCTGATACAACTTCGCCAACGCTTCAGAGAAGGTCAGACGGTTGCTGTTAAACAGATCCTGGTGCTGTTCATGCTGCTCGGACAGGACGTCCAACAAAGTCGCGTGAGTTTCACGCACATTTACGTTCAGACGAACGCTGTTTACCTGACCGAACGACACGCTTTGCAGACCCTGGTTCAACATACGAATACGGTTCTGCTCACGCTGAATAGTCTTACGGATGATGTTCGCCACGCTGCGCGAGCTGATCGCCAGCTTCTGTTCACGGGAGGTTAACTCTTCCGTCAGACGGCTCAATTCAATCTCCATCTGCTCGATGGCTTCGACCGGATCGTCTGTACGGATGATATCCTGACGAATACGTTCACGCAGATGCTGGTAGACCGCCACGAAGAACTGGATTTTACGTTCTGGTCGTTTGGGATCTTCAGACATGCGCAGCACATCGCGCAGATGCTCGTTATCCGCCACCGCCAGACGCAGCGCACCGAGCGCCTTATCCGACATCGAACGCAGCTCATCACCGGAAAGATAAGCCAGCTCGCGACGGTGCAGGCGACGTTCAACACCGTTGTCTTTTACCATCCGCATCACGGCACACCAGCCGGCTTTCGCGGTCACCACCTGCTCACGCATTTCATGGTAATCGCGCTCAAGTTTGCGCAATCTGCGGGTCAGGTTTTCCATCTCTGCTTCGCAGAAGGTTAGTGCTTTTTCCAGTTGATTACGGCGAGCACGGTTATTACTGAGCTGCGCATGCAGTTCATCACGACGAATACGCGCACGTTCTTCCGCACCGCTATCAGCACGAACGCCGATATCCTGCAGTTCGCGTTGTAAATCGTTCAGCAGCTCTTTCTTGGTGTCATAAGAGCTTTTCAGCGAGGCCATAACCTGATTGTACTGGCTCAACTGCGCGGCATGGCTGCGCAAAGCTTCACGAGCACGGGTACGCTCAGCCTCCGCGTGTTCCAGACGCTCACGCAGTTTCTCATTCAGATCGCTGTTACCGCTGAGCATTTCGGCGGAGTCGGAATAACTAAAATGTGCCCGACGCTGAACGACTTCAGTGAGCGCAAAGGCCTGCTGACGTGCATCACGCTGCATCTGCTGAGAATACGCGTAGTCTTCTTTCAGCTGTTCAAACTGCTCCGGGTCATTTTGCAGAACGGAAACCATCGGTTCCAGTTTGGCCAGCTGATTACCATGTTGTTGAATAAAACGCGCCGCTTCCTGCGCTTCATCCAGGCGTTCGCGAATTTCGTCCACGCGATCGGCTAATGTGTCATCCGCCAGCAAATTTAAACGCGGCAGCAGGCGGTTCAGGGCAGAAACACCTTCTTTCGCTTGTTCAAACTGCGTACGGCTTTGCTGGTTATCATTTTCATGGTTGGTGAGCGCACGTTCGAGTTCAACGCGACGGCTGTTCAACTGACGAATTTCGGCTTCTGGATCGGCCTCAAACGCTACCGACAGATGGCTGCCGATAAAGCGACTAAATGCCTGATGCAGACGCTGTGTTTTCTGCACGTCGAATGAAAGCGTCGCAAAACGTTCAGACAGCCCCTCACGCTCAGCATGCAGCGTTTCGATACGGCTTTCACGCGCGGCACGACCAAAAATCGGCACCGTTGGGAAGCGGGAGTAACGCCACTGGCGCTCGGAGGTTTTCACCACCACCGCTTTTTCAAGTTCATCGACGCTGAAGACGCTGTCATCAAACGACTGCGGGTCCCCTTCGATGAAGTAGAGGTCTTCCGGGCAATCCGTCAGCCCATCAAGTTGCTCAGTAATCAGCGACAAATCCGGCACCACGATAGCATGGCGTGAAGGACCGTACAGCGCGGAGAAGTACGGCGCATCTTCAAGGCTAACGTCGTCATAAATTTCTGACAGCAGCACGCCGCCGAAGCGTTCCGCCAGTGCGTTCAGACGCTGATCTTCCGCCCCGCCCGGCTGACTTAAACGTTCAATTTCTTCATCAACCGCGTTTTTGCGTGCGCCAACTTCATCACGCTCAACAATGGCTTCACGCTCGCGCTCCAGCAATTGCTGCAAATACTCGGTCACGTCCTGGCTGGAGGTAAACTCTTCGCCGCACTGTTCGCTCAGTTGATTCAGGCTATTTTGCGCAGCCAGCCAGACCGGCGCGCGTTGCATTAAATGCTGAATACGGGATTGCAGCTGTTCCTGTTCCTGACGCAGCGCCATCCGCTGTTCGCTGGCAGACGATACGCTGTCAGACAAGGCGGCAATGCGCGCTTCCAGCTCCTGATGCAGAGCCTCAAGCTCATCGATATCGAAATGCTTACCCTGACGTTTGCAGAATTCAGCCAGCAGACGCTCGGCTTCCTGCTGTTCGCGCAGACGCTGTTCCAGCTCGCTCAGTCGCATGCGCAATGGCTGAACTTGTTCCGCCAGATGACGTTGTTCAACACCTTCGCGCAGCAGCTCACGTGCGACGCTCCAGGCATCACCACGCGCCAGTGGACCATTAATAGCCGCCACCAGCTGATAAGCCTGCTCGAACTGGCTGTGCGCAGTTTGCGCCACGCTCATTTTTTGTTCCAGCGTCAGCAACTTCTCGGTCGCTTCCTGCTCTTTGGCCTGGAAGGTTTCCAGCCATTCCGCGGCACTGTCTGCGGTGAGATCCGGTAAATGGCAAAGCTCTTTGGCTCGGCTCAGCGCCTGAATCGCCTGAGTATACTGGATGGCTCGCGTTTGCTGAACGTCCAGCGCTTGCTGGTAATCGGCCAACTGGCTTTTCAGCTCATCCACTTCCAGCTCGGCGGCTTCCGCACGGGCTTCATTTTCATCCTGGCGGTCAACGGCTTCCGCAACCACCTCATTTTGTTCTTCGAGACGGACCTGCAGTTCTTCGAGATCCGCTTCATAGCGTTCAATTTTTTCCTGCTGACGCAGCGCGGTTTGCACCAGATTCAGGTGATCGCTCGCCGCCTGGTAATCAGCTTCCAGATCGCCTTCTGCACCGTTATGCTCACCCAGCTCGCGCGCCATATCCACGTGTTTGTACTGCTCTGCCGCCAGTTGCTGGCGCGAGGTATACAGTTCACGACGATATTCCAGTGCTTTATCCAGATGGATACGACGTTCGTTGGCGTGGCGCATATAATCCGCGGCCACATAGTTGGTCGCTTCGCTGATCAAATGCTTAAACAGGTCACGATCTGACTGGGTGACGCGAATGGCTTCCAGCGTCATACGGTTTTCACGCAGCGCCGCTTCCATATCCTGGAACGCTTTACGCACGCCGCTGTTTTCTGGCAGCAGGTAATCGCGCAGCGAGCGGGTAATGGCGCTGGAGATACCGCCATACAGTGAGGCTTCAATCAGGCGATAGAATTTACTCCGGTCGGAGGCAGAGCGCAGACGACGGGCAATGATGCCCAAATCGAACATCAACGAGTGATAATCGGTGATTGAGTTAAACTGCTTAAACTGCACGCCTTCCATCTCATCAAGCTTCTCTTTCAGCTCGGCGAGAGACAGAACGCGAGCCTGGCGTTCGTTCAGGGTTTCCGTAACCAGTTGGGTTGGTTGCACCGACATCGGCAACCCCTGAATCGCAAACGGCTTGATGTCCACTTTACGATCGCGCCCGGCAACCTGCTGCAGACGCACGCCAACGACCACACGCTGATGGCGCGAGTTGAGCACGTCAAGCATCGAGTAACAGACACCTGCTTTCAGCTTTCCGTGCAGACCTTTATCGCGTGAGCCGCTGGTTGCACCGGCTTCGGTGGTATTACGAAAATGCAGCAGGGTTAAATCCGGGATAAGCGCTGTAACGAATGCCGCCATGGTGGTGGATTTACCCGCCCCGTTCCCACCCGACAGCGTGGTAACCAGCTCATCAAGGTCAAACGTACGAGCAAAAAAACCATTCCAGTTAATCAGCGTAAGTGAGCGAAATTTACCGCGTTCAATCATTATTCTTCCTCTCCACTGTCCGGCTGATTATCTTCTGGCTCATCATTGAGCTGCAGGTGGTTCTCGACCGACATCGCCTCACCATCACGAATTAAGCGACGCTGCGCTTCGCGTGGATCGTCGCCGCTGCGCACATCCGCGCCAAAGCGGAACACAGACTCCGTAATACGGAATTTGCTGCTGTCGTGGCCCATAAACCACACCATGCCTAAACGGCGCAGGCGGTTAAGTGAAGAGCGTACCTTTTCCTGTAGCTTCTGGCGGTCAACGTCTGAACCGGTTGAACGGTTATTCACGAGCTTCAGCAATTTGGCTTCATCAGCCAGCGTTAGCAGCTCGTCGTACAGTTCTTGCTGGGTAAAGATCCCTTCATTCGCCAGACGTTCCGGGCTGAGATAGAGATAGCAAAGAATTTTACCGACCATCATGTCCAGTTCAGACAAGACCGAGCGCGGAATAAGCGTGGTTGAACGTGGGCGTAGATAGAAGAACCCCTCCGGTGCACGAATCAATTCCACGTTATAGCGGCTGTAAAACTCTTCAAAATATTCCTGAAAATCCATCAGGAAGGCATGATTATCCAGTTCATCCAGGCCGATATGGCGGCCCGAACGTAAGGCGCTATCCAGCGCCGGAAATAACGGATTCGCCAGCGCCTGCGCCAGCTTGACCGGCATCACTTGTTCAATATTTGTCAATGACATGCGCCTGTACCTTGGCTCCGTAATCATTAATCGGCTGCCATTTGGCTGGCAGTCCGGTGAAGTCTGCTTGCGCTACGCCGAGACGTACCGCCTGATCGATAACAATACGCGCAACGTCGAAGTGACGCGCACGTGGGTATTGCGCCAGATACTCGCGCACGACCAATCCGAGATCCAGTGGCGTTTGTCTGGATTTATAGATAGCCAACTGCTCCTCGATAATTGCCGCCAGCTGTTCGCGGATCTCGTTAAATTCTTCATATTCCAGATCGGCGGGCAACTCGCCAGTGACCTCTTCATCACGCAGCACCATCTCTTCGTCACGCATATCCAGCAGGCGATCGGCATTGGCATAGGTCAACGCCCACGGATCGTCAAAATAGCTCTGGACAGACTGACGTAAACGCTGGGCAAAGACGCGATTTTTGTCCATATCAATAGCGGTACGGATAAACTTGTGCACGTGTCGATCGTAGCCGATCCACAAATCGATGGATTGCTGACCCCAACTGATAATACGGTCGAGCTTGCTTTGCAGGTCGAACACCAGCCTGTCGACGAAATGCAAATCGTCATGCGCCATCGTTGCGTCCTGAATGCGTAACAGGTTCGCCTGCAGCTTATCGCCTGCGGCTTCCAGCGTATCCTGCAGCTCACGCAGCGTACCAGACGTTTCAGACAGCAGCATTTCACAGCTGGAAATTGCCGCCCGCCAGTCTTTGTTCAGCAACTGTGCGATATCGTCTTTTACCTGCTGCTGCTGCTCATCCATAATGCGCTGAGTCAAATCGATACTGTCGAAAATTTCCGCTACCGAATACTTCAATGGCGCATAGACGTTGCGGTGCCAGTGGAATTCATCACCACCTTCCGCGGCGGCATCTGCCGCACGCTTCAGCTCACCAGCAACAATCGACAACTGCATCGACAAACGCAATGTCGAGAATTCGCGCTGGCGAATATAGTAATCCGTGATGCCAATCCCCAGCGGCGTTAAACGATAAATAGCGTTACCTTCCGCCTGCTCGCTGGTAAAGCGGTTCAGCAGACGTTGACGAACCATGTCGTTAATCGCGTTATTGGCGCGAACACCGATGGTTTCGCTGGTTTGCTCAAACGCATCACTCACATGGCGGAACGCATCCACCAGCTCGCCTTCGCTCATCTCACCGTCAAGTCGCTCACCGTTCAGCGTGGCTACCGCCAGCAGGAACGAAAGTCTGTCTACCGGCAGAGAGATGGAGAAGTCATTTTTTCTGGCCCAGGCAACCAGTTCGGGGACTGTCTGGGAAAATTCACTCATAGGTTATCCTTGCATCTGCGGTTTGCGCGCGGTGACATGAATATAGCGGCCAAGGCTGATATACGGCTCCTGGCGGCAATAGCGCGTTTCTAGCTCAAGTAACATTTCATAACCGTCACGCTGTTGATGCTTATCTCGCAGATAATCATGAAACACGCGTACGCCTGTCTTACCGGTTATCTGCCAACCGATTTCTTCCAGCCACTGATAAACCTGTCCTGGTTCACGCGGATAGTCTGGTGAAAGCGTACGTTTTTTACGTTTTGGCATCCCAACCTGCACATAGTCAAAATTCCCTGCGACCATGTTGTGCATCAGCAGACCGTTAGCATTGTAGAACATTAGCGATAACGCGCCGCCGGGGCGTAATACCGACCACAGGGTTTGCAGCACGCAAACTGGTTCAGCCACCCATTCCAGCACAGCATGAAACAATATCAGATCAACCGGGCTTTCCAAATGCGCAGCAACATCCTGAGCGGCGCATTGTATGAAATGCATGTTTCCGCTCACACCTTTTGCCTCTGCTGCCTGTTGCGCACGGGCGATCATCTCACCGGACAGATCGCATAATGTCACGAAGTGACCGCGCTCCGCCATTTTGATGGCCGTTTGCCCTTCGCCACCCCCCGCATCCAGAATATGTAACTTCTGTTCACCGAGCGTGGGCAGTATGCGATCCAAATCCTGCCAAAGAATAGCCTGTCTTAATTGACCTTTGGTGGTGCCGTAAATGTTACGGGAAAACTTCTCTGCAATGTCATCAAAATTGCGATCCCGCATCGGGCTCTCCACAGGCTGGCTTTAGGGCGACTAAGTAAAACCGCTATTTTGTCACACCCACGCCGAGAATGAACCTTCCTGGTGTAATATCGGTGCAGATCCCCTGCTATATGGTTAAAAAAGGAACCAAAAAGGATGCTTTTTACGCTGAAGAAAGTGATTGGCGGTATGATGCTGCCGCTTCCGTTGATGCTGCTTGTGATGGGCATCGGCCTGGGGTTGATCTGGTTTAGCCGCTTTCAGAAAACGGGGAAAGTGTGTATCAGCCTGAGTTGGCTCGCACTTTTGCTGCTTAGCCTGCAACCTGTCGCCGATCGTCTGCTGAAACCGCTTGAGGATAGTTATCCTACCTGGCAGGATACGCAAAAAGTGGAATACATTGTGGTGCTGGGCGGCGGGTATACCTGGAATCCGCAGTGGGCGCCAAGTTCTAACCTCATCAATAATAGTCTTCCGCGCCTGAATGAAGGTATTCGTTTGTGGCGAGCGAACCCCGGATCGAAACTGATTTTTACCGGCGCTGCCGCGAAAACCAATAACGTCAGCACGGCTGAAGCTGGCGCTCGCGTGGCGCAGTCGCTGGGCGTCCCCCGCAGCGAGATCATTACGCTGGATAAACCTAAAGATACCGAAGAAGAAGCGACCGCAGTAAAACAGGCTATTGGCGATGCGCCGTTCCTGCTGGTGACATCCGCATCGCACTTACCGCGTGCGATGATTTTCTTTCAGCAGGTCGGACTGCATCCTTTGCCTGCACCCGCTAATCAACTGGCCATCGATTCACCGCTCAATCCGTGGGAGCGAGTAATTCCTTCGCCTGTCTGGCTGATGCATAGCGATCGGGTTGGTTACGAAACGTTGGGGCGCATCTGGCAGTGGCTGAAGGGAGCAGAACATTGACAGAAATGCTGCCTGATGGCGACACTCACGCGTCTTATCAGGCCGGCGTGTTCAGTGCTCAATTATAGGCCGGATAAGGCGCTCACGCCGCCATCCGGCAAGGCCGCAACCGGATATTCAGGCAAGCCAGGGCAGCAGAGACTTAGTCGCCAGATCAAAGTTAGAGCGGCTAAAACGCCCGGTATTGACCAGTTGCGCAACCTCATCCCACAACACATATAGCCAGCGCCGCCAGATAAATGATTCCGCCACCGGCGCACGTTGTAAATACTGCCACAACAGGCTTTCCGCCAGCGCATTGTCCATTAAGCGGAACAATTCATACTCTCTCGGCGCCCACAGCATTAAGCCTGGCCCCACCATCGCCAGAAGCTGATCGCTACGGGCATCTTTGAGCATACTGCGTAAACTGAAATTACCGTGGATCAGTACGCAATTATCATTAAAGCCTTCAAACAAGGCGGGTAAGCATTCTCGGGTACGAAACAAAATCCGCTTGTCCTGCATCGTCAGTCCGGTGTTGTTGAACTGGTTTAACGTGCTCCATAGCACTTCAACACGCTGCCGATACCAGGATGGCCAGAGGTTCTCTTGCGTATTGTCCACCGCCCCCACACAGCCACGACTGTCCTGACGGTGCCACGACAATAAGCCTTCCACGATCTGATCTTTTAAATGCTCCCAGCGTTCCGGGGTTCGGGCAGGCGCTTCTACCGGCACACCGCGTAAACGTTCAAGCAACAGGACATCAGGGCCGGGGTGCTCTTCGTGCGTTAAGACCCCATAAATGACTGGCATACGCACCGTCCCGCTGCGTGCCAGCATGGTGGTTTTCCATGCTAACTGCTGCGCCATCCCCGGTGTGGTGAAACTTCTCGCCATCAGTGGCATCGGATTTCCCTGGCTGTCATACAGTGACCACAGGGCCGTATCCACTTTTTCATTTACGCATTCAATACGACTGAGTTTTTCACCCAGCAGATGGCTGAGTTCGGCACGCAACTGTTCCATTTCAGATTGCCCTCATAAATGCTACTGCTTTCATAATGAGCGTCGTGCAGACAGATGTCACCCGGATGAGATCAATTGATGAAAAGAAAAGTGGAGGGAAAGCGCAACGATACGACACTCCTCCCAAAAATACGCGTCATACTTCAAGCTGCAGGTGGGTAAAGCCTCCTGCAACTTACATTATTCAGCGTATCTTGATGGAGAATCGTGAGAAAAACTAACGCATCTCAGCGCGAACACGCTCAAGATCTTCAGCGGTATCAACCCCTGTGCCAGGAACTTCCTTAGCCACGGCGACGTGAATTTTTTCGCCGTACCACAGCACACGCAGTTGCTCCAGCATTTCAATATGCTCAAGCGGACTCGGCTGCCAGTTTACATAGCGGCGAATGAATCCGGCGCGATAACCGTAAATGCCCAGGTGACGCAGGAAGGTATCGCCCACCGTTTCGAGGCTTTTGGCAAAACGGTCGCGATCCCATGGGATCGTCGCACGGGAAAAATAGAGGGCATAGCCTTCAGCATCCAGCACAACTTTTACCGCATTCGGATTAAACGCTTCTTCCGCACTATGAATGGGGGCTGCCAGCGTCGCCATTCCAACCTGACGTTGCGCCAGATTTTCTGCCACCTGACGAATAATGACCGCCGGGATCATCGGCTCATCACCCTGTACGTTCACGATAACGGTATCATCGCTAAAACCACATTTTTCGACAACTTCCGCTAGGCGCTCCGTGCCAGACTGGTGATCGGCACGTGTCATGCACACTTCGCCCCCCACCGCTTCTACCGCACGGGCGACATCTTCATGATCGGTGGCAACAATAATACGCTCAGCGCCAGATTCACGCGCTCGCTCCAGCACATGCACAATCATGGGCTTGCCGTTGATATCCAGCAGCGGCTTACCCGGCAAACGCGTGGATGCATAACGCGCAGGAATAATGACCACAAAACTCATGATTTACTCTCATCAGCAGTCAGAACACGGGCTTCGGTTTCCAGCAAAACAGGAATGCCATCGCGCAGTGGGAAAGCAAGGTTATCCAGTTTACAAATCAGTTCCTGTTTTTCCTGGTTAAACCAGAGTTTTCCATTGCATACCGGGCAGGCAATGATTTCAAGCAGACGATGATCCATAGTTCCTCCAGATGGACCGGATTGTGAATCCGTAAATATTAACATAATCAATTAAGAGGCTGGGTCTATTTCCCAACCGTGCCGAGAGTCAGCAAATAAACCGTCCGGGCAATTCCCCAATGTCACTCGCGTCGCCTGCTGCCAGCGAGCAAAATCACTGATGGCCTGGAGCAAGCCTTTTTGCAGCGTCACCCCGGGCCTAACGCCATCCTGTAACCACAGTGAAATGACTTCCAGTACACCGGTTTTACGGTGCATCTTGGCATCTATACGTCCAACCAACTGGCCGCGATGTAACAGAGGTAAGACAAAATAGCCGTACTGACGTTTGGCCGCTGGCGTGTAGCATTCCAGTCGGTAGCTAAAATCAAACAGCTGTTCAGCCCGTTTACGATCCCAGACCACCGGATCAAACGGGGATAAAACAGCGCTGTGAGTGGCGGTCAACTTTCCTGCCAGAGCAAGTTCCAGTTGCGGCCGAAGGTTGCTATGCAGCCACAGGGTGCCCAGCCCTTCTACATCAACAGGAATTATATGTCGCTGTTCCCTTCGCATATCACACCAGTTCTTTAACGCCGGACGCTTCAGTCGATAGTAGTCCGCCAACCACTGCTCACGGAAAATACCCAAACTACGAGCGCTATTATCCAGCATCACAATTTCGGCTTCATCCTGCGACAGCCGGTCACGCTCGTCATCCCAATGAGGCATGACGCGATGCGTTAAATCATACACTCGCTGAAAATTACGTCGCTCCACCACCATCACTTTCCCGGAAGTAAAAAGCCCTTCCAGATGCCGCTTTTGTGGTTTCCATTCCCACCAGCCGCTGGCGCCCTTGCGCGGATGCTCGAAATCGGCTGAACGTACCGGCCCGTTATGTTGGATATGCTGTAACAGCTGCTCAATTTCATGCGCATGTTCTTTCATCCATGCCGCTTTGTATTTCCAGCCCATTTTTTCCGGCGCCAACATCCGATGGCGTATCAGCATAAAGTCGCTGCGCGGCAAAAAGCAGGCCTCGTGCGCCCAGTATTCCATCAGTTCGCCCTGCTGTAGCGAGTCGTCCAGCCACTGGGGTGAATAATCGCCTAAACGACTAAACAGCACCAGGTAAGGACTGCGCGCGACAATATTGATGGTATCGATTTGCAATAGGGACATGCGAGAAATGGTCGCCAGAATATCCGCCGGCGTTGCCCGACGACGTGTTTTTTTCAGCAGACCTTGTGCAGCAAGGTGAAGATGACGGGCATCCGTCAAAGAAAGGTGCGGCAACGACATTTATGGCCTCATAAATGATCCGCTGCCGCAGCTTGAATCGGTTAGCGAGTCAGCGAGATTAAGCTATTCAGCAACGCATCAGGCCGTTCGCCTGACAGATGTGCGTCAACGGGTAAATACCACCAGTTATCATCAGCAAATGCGCGGCATTTGACGGCATCTTTTTCCGTCATCACCAGCGTTTGTCCTTCGGCTAACAACGCACTGACGTCACTGTAGGTCAGAGACTGATGGTCCGCCAGCGCGACACATTTTTGTGGCCTGGCACCACATGCCTCAAGCGTGGCAAAAAAACGGGGTGGATGGCCGATACCCGCCATGGCAACAATATCAGACAGTTGCGCGACATCGCGGCGTTCACCGGTACGTAAATTAACGGCCAGCCCCGGCTCAAGATGCATGGGAATTTCACCCGGTCGCGCAACGCCGCCATTAACGATCGTGGCATCCACCGATTTCAGCCGACCAGCACGCTCACGCATTGGACCCGCAGGGAGCCACCAGCCGTTACCAAACCGACGCACACCGTCAATCACCACGATTTCCACATCACGTGCCAGACGATAGTGCTGTAACCCATCGTCTGTCACAATAATCTGCACGTCATGGTGAGCAAGGATCGCTTTTACCGCATCCGATCTTACCGGAGATACCGCTACGGGTACGCCGGTACGTTGAAAGATAAGCACAGGCTCATCACCCGCTTCTGCAGTAGTGGTGTCTGCCGTTAGCAATAGCGGATAGGCCGCTGCTTTCCCGCCATAGCCGCGAGACACTACGCCCACACGAATACCGCGTTGCTGCAGCTGTTCAACCAGCCAGATGACTACTGGTGTTTTACCATTGCCGCCTGCGGTCAGATTACCGACTACCACCACCGGTACTGGCGCACGCCATGCACGTTTAAGCCCAAGCTTGTAGCATAGACGAATCCCGCCACTCACCAGACCATATAGCCAGGAAAGTGGCAGTAATAATCGCCATAACGGCGATTCACCGGACCAGATACGTGCGATCATTGACCAAATTGCATTTTATGTAATTGTGCATAAACCCCACGCTGCTCAAGCAGTTCGCTGTGGGTTCCGCGCTCAACAATCAGCCCGTCTTCCACCACGATTATCTCGTCTGCCTGTTCAATGGTAGAAAGGCGGTGAGCAATAACCAGAGAGGTACGGTTTTTCTGTAGCTCGTCAAGTGCAGACTGAATCGCGCGTTCGGATTCAGTATCCAGCGCCGACGTAGCTTCATCGAGGATAAGGATCGGACTGTCGCGCAGCAAAGCGCGAGCAATGGCGATACGCTGGCGCTGACCACCTGAAAGCAGCACGCCGTTTTCGCCAATCACCGTATCCAGACCATCATCCATCTTGTTGATGAAATCCATGGCGTAGGCCATCTGTGCGGCTTTTTCGATCTGCTCACGGCTATACATATCGGTACGTGCGTAGGCGATATTGTTGGCAACCGTATCATTGAACAGGTGAACGTTCTGCGATACCAGCGCCACCTGATCGCGCAGAGATGACAGGGTGTATTCACGCAGGTCGTGCCCATCCATCAGAATCTGCCCTTCATCGATATCGTAGAAGCGCGTGATCAGGCTGGCGATAGTAGATTTACCAGAACCGGAACGTCCAACCAGGGCAACGGTTTTGCCCGCCGGAATATTCAGGTTGATGTTACGTAACGCAGGAATGTCGCGGCCCGGGTAGGTAAAGGTCACATTACGGAACTCCAGATCGCCGGAAGCGCGCTCAATGACGCGTTTACCTTCATCTTTCTCTTGTTCGCTATCCAGAATCGTAAATAAGGTCTGGCATGCCGCCATACCGCGCTGGAACTGGGCATTGACGTTAGTCAGTGACTTCAGCGGACGCATCAGGGCGATCATTGAAGAGAAGACAACGGTGATTGTCCCTGCCGTCAGGTTTTCCATCACGCTTGGGAAGCTGGCCGCATATAGCACGAAGGCCAGAGCCAGAGAAGCGATCAACTGGATGATAGGATCGGAGATAGAAGAGGCAGAAACCATCTTCATACCCTGCAAACGCATCTTGTTGCTGACTTTGTCAAAACGCTTGGTTTCAACTTCCTGACCACCAAAAATCAATACTTCTTTGTGGCCTTTCAGCATCTGCTCTGCGCTGGTGGTAACCTGCCCCATGGTGTTTTGCATGTTTTTACTGATGCTACGAAAACGCTTGGAAACCACACGAATGGCCACCGACACGATAGGCGCCAGCACAATCAGGATCAATGACAGCTGCCAACTGTAGTAGAACATCATGATAAACAGGCCAATAATTGAGGCCCCTTCACGTACCACAGTGATCAATGCACCGGAAGACGAAGACGCGACCTGCTCTGAATCATAGGTAATACGAGACAGCAGCGTACCAGTAGACTGTTTATCAAAAAAGGCGACAGGCATGCCCATCATATGACCAAACAGGCGGCGACGCATGGTCATGACCACTTTGCCTGACACCCATGAAATACAGTAGCTGGAGACATAGCTCGTAATACCACGAACTATCATCAGCCCAATGACCACCAGCGGCATCCACAGCAGCACAGAGCGATCGGTTTTACCAAAACCATCATCCAGTAATGGCTTGAGGAGCGATAACATGAAGGTATCGCTGGCCGCGTTAAGGACTAACGCTATACCCGCCACGATCAGACCCGATTTAAAAGGCGCTATGGTTGGCCATAGTCGGCGAAACGTCTGCCACGTAGAGAGATCTTTATCGTTATGCATTCAAAAAACCAGCATTTGTTAGAATAGCCGCATATTCTACCCGTTATCCTCCACCACGCCAAACCACTGATGATACCAACGGGGTAAAATCTGATCCCGTAAGCTGCGTATTCGCCAACTTTTTTGATAAATATCCAGCGTGATTTGCCCCTGGTGGGGTGTGTCCAGCCACTGATAATTTTGTTGCCGGTAACGCTGTCGGACTTTCCATGACGGTAGACGCCAGGCATTGTAGCGGGATGCTGAGGCTATTGCGGCCTGCCCGCCAACGCGTTGTATCAGCGCCAGTGAGGATGACGTGTTACTCCCATGGTGTGGAACCTGCACAAACGTAGCCTGCAGATGCTGCCAGTAGTGACTTAGCATTTTTTGTTCAGCGGGGGATTCAATATCTCCGGTCAGAAGAATACTCTGATGTCCGTCATCCACCTTTACCACACAGGAATGGTTATTCCCCTGCTCTTTATTTCCACTGACTGGCCAATGTGCGCTAAATGTTAATCCCTGCCATTGCCAGCGTTCCCCGCGAAAACAAGGGAGATGCCCTTTCCAACCCAACGGACTTCTGATCCACAGCGACGGCCAGGCTTGCTGTAGCGATTGCAACCCTCCCCGGTGATCCAAATGTTCGTGGCTTAGAATTACCCCTTGCGGTTCCAGATTGTGCCAACGTAGCCAGGGAATGATCAACTGCTGCGCACTATCGCCCTCGGGCCAGGCCAACCCGGTATCATAGAGAATCGCTTTGCCATTACGGGCAATCACTATTGCCAGCCCCTGCCCTACATCCAGCATATGTACCTGCCACAAATCAGCGCGGGGTGTTCTCCAGAACGGTCCACTCAATAACAAAAGCCCGGTAAAACAGGCAACCGGCAGCGTTTTCCAGGCATTTAATCGCCATGCAATAAGCATCAGCCATGGGGACAGTGCAAGCCATTGCCAACGCGCATCAATGTTGAGCCATCCTTCCGGTAAGCTATTGAGTCCCCAAAATAACAGCGCCAGAGAACGGTCGGCAAGATACCACAGCCCTGCCTCAATCATCACCTGACCGGTTAAATGCACGACCATACCCGCTAATATCAGAGGAACTGAAACAAATGTGACCAGCGGTACCGCAAATAAATTGGCCAGGAATGCGCTCAGGCTAACACCGTGAAATAATGCGATTTGGACAGGCAGAAGCAGTACCGTAATTCCCAGTTGAAGATGAGCAAGCGCCAGCACTGCACGTCCGATAGGCGAGAGCGGCCAGTACGGCATCGGCATCCACTGATACCAGAATATCAGCGCCGCTACGGCGAAAGCAGACAACCACAGGCTTTGTGAAAGCACCGCGACCGGATCCACTACCACAATTGCTGCCAGGCAGGTAATCCAGACAGCCCAGCCACTCCACTGCCTGCCGCTTAGTTTTAGTATCCCCCATACCATTAGCGCGGTGACCGTGCGTAATGCCGGTGGCTGCAGCCCCGTCAGCCAGGCATACAATGCAGCGCAGAGCACACCCCCGACTAACGGAGCCTGCCAGCAGATCCAGCGTGCCGGCATAAAAAATTGTCCACCGCGTATCAGTCCGCCAGCGAGGAGTGCGGCAAAAGCAATATGCAGCCCGGAAATGGCCATCAAATGTGCGGTTCCGGTATCACGCATTATATTTTTTACCGTCTGCGATATGGACAAACGTTCCCCCATCCCCAGTCCCAGTATGACTTGCTGCCAGGGATAGGCGGCAAGCGTGGTTTTTAGCGAGGAGAGATAACGTGCACGCAGACTGCATTGCGGCGTAATCACTGAGGCCTGCAGAAAACGCCCCGTCAGCGGCTGATGCTGTGCCAATGCATAGCGCTGGCTATCAAATCCACCTTCATTCAGTTGTCCATGCACAGCGCGAACTTTCAGCGTCATCGCCCATGTCTGACCTGCGCAAACATCGCCGGGTAAGTACTGCCCATACAGGACGACGCCAACGGCAGGAAATATCCGTCTCCCCTGAAGGTGTGTAATCTGACCGTAGTGCGTGGTTATATTGTCGGTCCCGGTTATTTGAACGATAGCCTGCTGTGTTTTGGCCGGGAGCGTATCCCCAGCCCAGATAACCTCTTTCGCTGCCAGTATTCCCCACAGGAAAAACAGCAGGACTAATCCGGCGTAATGCATATATCGATGAGGAATGAGACAAAGCAGACACGCCAGACCAAATACAAAGCTGACGCACAGCATGTCAGGTAATACGGGTAATACCGTCAGCGGGAGAATGCCGCATAACGCACACGTACTGATTGTTGTTATTTTCATATGACACCTCCCTGTGACAGAGAGTGTGCAGGACAACTCAGCAGATGTCTGGCAACTATTTACGGGTAAACGAGGTGCATTCCGCTGTTATTTAACTGCAGATGTAACATACAACCAGGTTGGGAGAGCGATTCCAGTACAGAGAGGTAAAAATGAAAAAAGCACCCATACAGGTGCTTTTCTCGGAGCTAAGTCTTGCTGAGGACTTAACCGTAAATATTGGCGCGATCGCGCAATTCTTTACCCGGTTTAAAGTGCGGAACATATTTTCCTTCCAGATCCACTTTATCGCCAGTCTTCGGATTACGTCCGGTGCGTGGTGCGCGGTAATGCAAAGAAAAACTACCGAAACCGCGGATTTCAATACGCTCGCCCTGCGCAAGAGTCGAGGCCATATGTTCCAGCATCTCTTTTACTGCATCTTCAACCGCTTTCGCGGGAATATGAGGTTGCTGGGTTGCAAGTCTTTCAATCAATTCTGACTTGGTCATGATTCCTCCGGTTCCTTAAAGGCAAAATTAGCTGCTGCATTGATTAAGGGCGGCCGTAGCCGCCCTTTGTCATTGATTACAGGACGAATCCTGTAATCTGTCAAGCTACTCGTCACCCTTTGTGCTGTTAATAGCACAAAGGATTATACCCGTCATACTTCAAGCTGCATGTGCGTTGGCTACGCTCGTTCACCCCAATCACTTACTGAAGTAAGCTCCTGGGGATTCGCTCCCTTGCCGCCTTCCTGCAACTCGAATTATTTAGGGTATAGAGTACTCGATATTACTCGCCTTTAGCTGCTTTGAAAGCTTCAGCCATTGCGTTGTTAGAGAAGTTTGCATCTTCCTGTTTGTTAACAGTCGCGATTGCATCTTTCTCATCAGCTTCGTCTTTAGCACGAACAGACAGGCTGATTGCACGGTTCTTACGATCAACGCCGGTGAATTTAGCTTCAACGTCGTCGCCTACGCTCAGAACCAGAGTTGCATCTTCAACGCGGTCACGTGAAGCTTCAGAAGCGCGCAGGTAACCTTCAACGCCGTCAGCCAGTTCTACGGTTGCGCCTTTAGCGTCAACTGCAGTGACTTTACCGTTTACGATTGCGCCTTTCTTGTTCAGTGCAACCCAGTTGTTGAACGGATCTTCTGCGAGCTGTTTAACGCCCAGAGAGATACGCTCACGTTCTGCATCAACCTGCAGAACAACTGCTGCGATTTCGTCGCCTTTTTTGTATTCACGTACTGCTTCTTCGCCTGCAACGTTCCAGGAGATGTCAGACAGGTGAACCAGGCCGTCGATGCCGCCGTCCAGGCCGATGAAGATACCGAAGTCAGTGATAGACTTGATTTTACCTTCAACACGGTCGCCCTTGTTGTGGGTTTCCGCGAACTGCTGCCATGGGTTGTTTTTGCACTGCTTCAGACCCAGGGAGATACGACGACGTTCTTCGTCGATATCCAGAACCATAACTTCCACTACATCGCCAACGTTAACAACTTTGGACGGGTGGATGTTTTTGTTGGTCCAATCCATTTCGGAAACGTGTACCAGGCCTTCAACGCCTTCTTCGATTTCAACGAAGCAGCCGTAGTCGGTCAGGTTGGTCACGCGACCAGTCAGTTTGGTACCTTCCGGATAACGCTTAGCGATAGCTACCCATGGATCTTCGCCCAGCTGTTTCAGGCCCAGAGATACACGAGTACGCTCGCGGTCGAACTTCAGCACTTTAACAGTGATTTCGTCGCCAACGTTTACGATTTCGCTCGGATGCTTAACGCGTTTCCATGCCATGTCGGTGATGTGCAGCAGGCCGTCAACGCCACCCAGATCAACGAATGCACCGTAGTCAGTGAGGTTCTTAACGATACCTTTAACTTCCATGCCTTCCTGCAGGTTTTCCAGCAGCTGATCGCGTTCTGCGCTGTTTTCGGATTCGATAACGGCACGACGGGAAACAACAACGTTGTTACGCTTCTGATCCAGCTTGATTACTTTGAATTCAAGCTCTTTGCCTTCCAGGTGCAGCGTGTCGCGGACCGGACGAACGTCTACCAGGGAACCCGGCAGGAACGCGCGAATACCATTCAGCTCAACAGTGAAGCCACCCTTGACTTTGCCATTGATAACACCAGTAACGGTTGCAGCTTCTTCGTAAGCTTTTTCCAGCGTGATCCAAGCTTCGTGACGTTTAGCTTTTTCACGGGACAGCAGGGTTTCACCGAAGCCGTCTTCTACTGCATCCAGAGCAACGTCAACTTCGTCACCAACCTGGATTTCCAGCTCGCCCTGGGCGTTTTTGAACTGCTCTGCCGGAATGGCGGACTCAGATTTCAGACCGGCGTCAACCAGTACTACGTCTTTGTCGATAGCAACAACAACACCACGAACGATGGAACCCGGGCGGGTTTCGATTTCTTTTAAGGATTCTTCAAACAGTTGAGCAAAAGATTCAGTCATGTTTAATCTTCAGGTTTCATATTTAACGTCCACCTGGCTCCATGCCGGATGGGGTTGTTTAACATACCCGCTGTCAATCCATTGCAACGGGGGTACTGCAAATTCGGTCGCACTTATGCGAGAGCCAGTTTTTGGCGCGCGTATTGTAACGCTTTTTCAATCACTTGCTCAATGCTTAATCGGGTTGAATCCAAAACTAAAGCATCAGCAGCGGGAACCAGCGGCGCTACAGCACGGTTGCGATCACGATCATCGCGTTCTTCGATCTCGGCCAAAAGGCGTTCAAAGTTAACACTAAAGCCCTTCTCCTGCAACTGTAGCATACGTCGATGCGCACGTTCTTGCGAGGAGGCGTCCAGAAAAATTTTTACTGGCGCATCAGGGAACACCACCGTGCCCATATCACGTCCGTCGGCGATCAGGCCTGGCGCTTCGCGGAAGGCTCGCTGGCGGCGTAAAAGCGCTTCGCGCACACGGGGAAATGCAGCCACCTGGGATGCGGCATTTGCCACTTCCTGAGTGCGGATTTCACCACTGACATCTTCGCCTTCCAGGATTACTTCCAGATTGCCGTCTGTTGAGATAAAACGCACATCCAGATGCGACGCAAGCGGTACCAGAGCATCTTCAGAAGTCACATCAACATGATGATGCAACGCCGCAAGAGCCAGTACACGGTAGATCGCACCTGAATCTAACAGATGCCACTGCAATGCTTCCGCCATTGCCTTGCACAAGGTGCCTTTACCTGCACCACTTGGGCCATCAATGGTAATAACCGGGGCAATTGCCGTCATCTTTTTCTCCTTAAACAGGCATACGTTAACGTGAACGCCGCGCATTATACGCGCCAACGTCTACGAACGTTATCTTTGTGTGAAAAATACAGACTCATTGAAGCTGAGTGTAGAATAAATGGGCAATCGGAGATGACGGAATGTGCCGCACCCGAAGATGCGGCAATAAAGTCAGGCAGGTGTGCTGATACGGGCCAGTTGTTCGAAGTAATCCGGGAAGGTTTTCGCGGTACATTTCGGGTCAAGGATGGTAACGGGTGTGTCAGACAGCGCCACCAGCGAGAAACACATCGCCATACGGTGATCGTTATAGGTCGCAATATCCGCAAACTGCAGCTTAACCGGCGGAGTGATACGAATAAAATCATGCCCCTCTTCAACTTCCGCGCCCACTTTCCGTAGCTCTGTTGCCATAGCAAACAGACGGTCAGTCTCTTTGACACGCCAGTTGTAAATGTTCCGTAAAGTCGTTGTGCCCTTTGCAAACAGCGCGGCGGTCGCAATGGTCATTGCCGCATCAGGAATATGATTCATATCCATATCAACAGCGTTCAACTCACCGTGCGTACAGGCAATAAAATCATCACCCCATGTCACGGTCGCGCCCATTTTTTCCAGCACATCGGCAAAGCGAATATCACCCTGCATGCTATGACGCCCAATTCCGGTAACCTTCACCGTACCGCCTTTGATCGCGCCGGCCGCGAGAAAATACGAAGCCGATGAAGCATCGCCTTCTACCAGATAAGCGCCCGGAGACTGGTACTGTTGGTTGCCCTGTACGACAAAACGCTGGTAGTTCTGGTTTTCAATGTCAACACCAAACGTTTTCATCAGGTTCAGCGTGATGTCGATGTACGGTTTTGACACCAGATCGCCTTTAATCGCGATTGTCGTATCCTGCGGCGCCAGCGGTGCTGTCATCAGCAGCGCGGTCAGGAACTGGCTGGAAACGCTGCCGTCTACCTCAACCTGTCCCCCGGTGAAGCCACCGCGTAAACGTAAAGGCGGATAGTTTTCCTGCTCCAGGTATTCAATATTCGCTCCGCCCTGGCGCAGTGCGTCAACCAGGTGGCCAATCGGGCGCTCCTTCATGCGCGGTTCACCCGTCAACACGATATCATTGCTGCCCAGGCACAGAGCGGCGGCCAGCGGGCGCATTGCGGTTCCGGCGTTGCCAAGGAACAGCTCTACAGCGCCTTCGGCATGCAGCGGACCACCATTCCCCGTAATTTCACAGCGGGTACGATCGGCCGAAAGGGTATAGCTAATCCCCAACGCATTAAGCGCATTCAGCATATGGCGGACATCATCACTGTCCAGCAGGTTTGTCAGGACAGTGGTGCCATTTGCTAATGCAGCCAGCAGCAAAGCGCGGTTAGAAACACTTTTGGAACCAGGTAGATTGATGGTGCCATCCACCCGCGCAATGGGTTGTAACGTCAGGGATTCCATGAAACTCAACTCTCAAAAACAGACATAAAAACCCCACAGGCTGGCTGTGGGGATGAAAAGTACAGCAGATTAGCCGCGGCGACGCTCGAAATCGACCATGAAATCTGTCAGTGCTTTTACGCCTTCCAGCGGCATAGCATTGTAGATGGACGCACGCATACCGCCGACCACACGATGCCCTTTCAGCGCGTGCAGGCCCGCAGCAAAAGACTCTTCCAGGAAGAGTTTATCGAGCGCGCTGTCAGCCAACTGGAACGGGACGTTCATACGTGAACGGTTCGACTTCGCCACATCGTTGCGGTAGAAATCGCTGTTATCAATCACGCCGTACAGCAGTTCTGCTTTTTGCTGGTTAATTTTATCCATTGCGCTGACGCCGCCCTGTTTCTTCAGCCATTTAAAGACCAGGCCAGACAGATACCAGGCAAAGGTCGGTGGCGTGTTAAACATGGAGTCGTTGTCATTTAGTACGGTATAGTCAAGAATCGACGGGCAAGACACGTGGGCTTTGCCCAGTAAATCTTCGCGTACGATGACAATGGTCAGCCCCGCAGGACCAATATTTTTCTGCGCCCCGGCATAGATAACGCCATAGCGGCTAACATCAAGCGGCGCGGAAAGAATGGTAGAAGACAGATCCGCCGTCACCACCACATTGCTGGCAAAATTCGGCGTTTCATCAATCGCGATACCGTCGATGGTTTCGTTCGGGCAATAGTGCAGATACGCCGCGTTGTCAGAAAGCTGCCATTCGCTCATCGACTTCACAGCGCGCAGGCCGTCAACGGTGACTTTGGCATCAATAACGTTTGGCGTGCAGTATTTTTTCGCTTCTTTAATTGCACTGGCGGCCCAATAACCGGCATCGACGTAATCCGCGGTGGTTTTATCACCCAGAATATTTAACGGGATACCCGCGAACTGCCCGCGACCACCGCCATGGCAGAACAACACTTTATAGTTGGAGGGGATGCTGAGAAGATCGCGAAAATCCTGCTCCGCTTCCTCTGCAACCTGGATAAACTCTTTGCCTCGGTGGCTAATTTCCATCACCGACGTGCCAAGACCGTTCCAGTCACAAAGATCCTGTTGAGCCAGTTTAAGTACTTCCGCCGGAAGCATTGCCGGACCTGAACTAAAATTGAAGACCTGAGCCATTTCCCCTCACCACGTTGTGTTGTTATCCAATCAACATCCTGTCGTTTACGATAATTCCTGTGACAGACATTGGTATAAGTTATTCCTGTGGATATCGGTTTTATCATTCAGTGACACGCGCCGCAATGGGTAAAACTGGCCAGGGCAAAAATGAGCGATGCGTCACACAACAGAATCTATCGGATTGACGGATAAAAACCGAGATTTTCGCTATCAGGAGGCGCATTTTGCCCAACCGACCTGCGACCATTCTGGTTTTGCATAGCGCAGAGATATATAAAGAAAGAAGCCCCCCTTCCCTTCAGCAGATAGTCCGCAGACATTCGACTGAACACGCTACGGTGTGAATCAAAGGCTTTATTTACGCCGAGGCTCCGGCGGCGATGGCGCCATTCATTGAAAACCCGTATCATTGCGCGCTTTCCGTACGACAAAAGTGATTTTCATGACGCAAACATTTATCCCCGGCAAAGATGCCGCACTGGAAGATTCCATCGCTCGCTTCCAGCAAAAATTACTCGACCTCGGTTTTCAAATTGAAGAAGCCTCATGGTTGAACCCCGTTCCTAACGTCTGGTCTGTACATATTCGCGACAAAGAATGCGCGCTGTGCTTTACCAACGGTAAAGGTGCGACGAAAAAAGCGGCGCTGGCCTCCGCACTGGGCGAATATTTTGAGCGTCTGTCCACGAATTACTTCTTTGCGGATTTCTGGCTGGGCGAAACCATCGCTAACGGCCCGTTCGTACATTACCCGAACGAAAAATGGTTCCCACTGACTGAAGATGATGACGTACCTGAAGGTTTGCTGGATGCGCGTCTGCGTGCATTCTACGATCCAGACAATGAACTGACCGGTAGCATGCTTATCGATCTGCAATCCGGCAATGAAGAACGCGGCGTTTGCGGCCTGCCGTTTACCCGTCAGTCAGATAATCAGACCGTTTACATTCCGATGAACATCATCGGTAACCTGTATGTATCTAACGGTATGTCTGCGGGTAACACACCGAATGAAGCCCGCGTTCAGGGGCTGTCTGAAGTTTTTGAGCGCTATGTGAAGAACCGCATTATCGCGGAAAGCATCAGCCTGCCGGAAATTCCGGCTGAAGTGATGGCGCGTTACCCGGCAGTCGTTGAATCCATTGCAAAGCTGGAAGCCGAAGGATTCCCAATCTTCGCGTATGACGGTTCGCTGGGCGGCAAATACCCGGTTATCTGCGTTGTCTTGTTCAACCCGGCTAACGGCACCTGTTTTGCCTCTTTCGGCGCTCACCCGGATTTCGGTGTTGCACTGGAGCGTACCGTCACTGAACTGTTGCAGGGCCGTGGTCTGAAAGATCTTGACGTCTTCACTCCTCCAACCTTCGACGATGAAGAAGTGGCTGAGCACACTAACCTCGAAACGCACTTCATCGATTCCAGCGGTCTGATCTCCTGGGATCTGTTCAAGCAGGATGCCGATTACCCGTTCGTTGACTGGAATTTCTCCGGTACAACGGAAGAAGAGTTCGCCACCCTGATGGCGATCTTCAAAGCGGAAGATAAAGAAGTCTACATAGCCGACTATGAGCATCTGAGCGTTTACGCTTGCCGCATTATCGTCCCGGGCATGTCCGACATCTACCCAGCAGAAGATTTGTGGTTAGCCAACAACAGCATGGGAGCGCACCTGCGTGAGACCATTCTCTCTCTGCCAGGCAGCGAATGGGAAAAAGAAGACTACCTCAACCTGCTCGCACAGCTGGATGAAGAAGGATTTGACGACTTCACTCGCGTACGTGAGCTGCTGGGTTTGGCGACCGGTGCGGATAATGGCTGGTATACCCTGCGCATTGGCGAGCTCAAAGTAATGCTGGCTCTGGCGGGGGGTGACCTTGAGCAGGCACTGATCTGGACGGAATGGACAATGGAATTTAACGCATCCGTCTTTAGTGCTGAACGCGCAAACTATTACCGTTGCCTGCAAACGCTGCTGCTGTTGTCACAGGAAGAGGACCGCCAGCCGCTGCAGTACCTTAACGCATTTGTTCGTATGTACGGTGCAGAGGCAGTTGAAGCAGCAAGCGCAGCAATGAGCGGAGAAGCGCCATTCTACGGATTACAAACGGTTGATAGCGATCTGCAGGCTTTCCCGGCACATCAGTCTCTGCTGAAAGCCTATGAGAAGCTGCAACGCGCGAAAGCAGCACACTGGTCAAAATAGTGGCAAACAGCCCGCGTTGAGTAGGCTAAACGTATTGTCTGGGCTATATTACGGGGCGCTTTAAGCGCCCTGTTTTTTATTTTTGTCTACTCAAAAATAAATGTAAAAGCAAGGTTAAATATTAGTAGTTGATATTAAAAATTTTGGTTTATTAATATCGATATTTATCTCAATTACTCCATTTTAATTAACCGTCCACCTGGAGGCATAAAGAAAAAATTCAACTCACTTTATAATTTTTAAAATTTATTTTTATATGGATAATCAACAAGTTACACCGTAATTGCATAAAAACCATGCGTCTTACGGGCCTATAAGCCAGGCGAGATATGATCTATATCAAATTCTCATCTATAATGCTTTGTTAGTATCTCGTCGCCGACTTAATAAAGAGAGAGTTAGTGTGAAAGCTGACAACCCTTTTGATCTTATACTTCCTGCTGCTATGGCCAAAGTTGCCGAAGAAGCAGGCGTCTATAAAGCAACGAAACATCCGCTTAAGACGTTCTATCTGGCAATTACTGCCGGTGTGTTCATTTCAATTGCCTTTGTTTTCTATATCACTGCCACAACCGGTACCGGCACAATGCCTTTCGGCATGGCAAAGTTGGTGGGTGGTATCTGCTTTTCCCTGGGGCTGATCCTTTGCGTTGTCTGCGGCGCTGACCTCTTCACTTCAACCGTACTGATTGTCGTCGCTAAAGCCAGTGGTCGTATTACCTGGGGTCAGTTAGCGAAGAACTGGCTTAACGTTTATGTCGGTAACCTGATTGGTGCGCTGATCTTTGTGTTACTCATGTGGCTTTCTGGCGAGTATATGACCGCCAACGGCGCGTGGGGACTCAACGTCCTGCAAACTGCCGACCACAAAGTGCACCATACTTTTGTTGAAGCTGTAAGCCTGGGTATTCTGGCTAACCTAATGGTGTGTCTGGCCGTCTGGATGAGCTACTCTGGTCGCAGCCTGATGGACAAAGCGTTTATCATGGTATTACCGGTCGCAATGTTTGTTGCCAGCGGTTTTGAGCACAGTATCGCAAACATGTTTATGATCCCTATGGGTATCGTAATACGCGATTTCGCCACCCCGGAATTCTGGACCGCTGTCGGTTCTTCTCCGGAGAATTTTTCTCACCTGACCGTGATGAATTTCATCACCGATAACCTGATTCCGGTTACGATCGGTAACATTATCGGCGGCGGTTTGTTGGTCGGGTTGACATACTGGGTCATTTACCTGCGTGGTAACGATCATCATTAATCTGTTGATGCTCATTACACGCAGTAAATAAAAAATCCACTTAAGAAGGTAGGTGTTACATGTCCGAGCTTAATGAAAAGTTAGCCACAGCCTGGGAAGGTTTTACCAAAGGTGATTGGCAGAATGAAGTAAACGTCCGTGACTTCATTCAGAAAAACTACACTCCGTATGAGGGTGACGAGTCCTTCCTGGCTGGCGCAACTGAAGCGACCACTGCACTGTGGGACAGCGTAATGGAAGGCGTTAAACAGGAAAACCGCACTCACGCGCCTGTTGACTTTGACACCTCCGTTGCTTCTACCATCACTTCTCACGACGCTGGCTACATCAACAAAGCGCTCGAGAAAATTGTTGGTCTGCAGACTGAAGCTCCGCTGAAACGTGCGATTATCCCGTTTGGCGGTATCAAAATGGTTGAAGGTTCCTGCAAAGCGTACAATCGCGAACTGGACCCGATGCTGAAAAAAATCTTCACCGAATACCGTAAAACCCACAACCAGGGTGTATTCGATGTTTATACCAAAGACATTCTGAACTGCCGTAAATCCGGTGTTCTGACTGGTCTGCCAGATGCGTATGGCCGTGGCCGTATCATCGGTGACTACCGTCGCGTTGCGCTGTACGGTATCGACTACCTGATGAAAGACAAATACGCTCAGTTCGTCTCTCTGCAATCAGACCTGGAAAATGGCGTAAACCTGGAAGCGACTATCCGTCTGCGTGAAGAAATCGCTGAACAGCACCGCGCTCTGGGTCAGATCAAAGAAATGGCGGCTAAATATGGCTGCGATATCTCTGGTCCGGCTACCAACGCTCAGGAAGCTATCCAGTGGACTTACTTCGGCTACCTGGCCGCTGTTAAATCTCAGAACGGTGCAGCAATGTCCTTCGGTCGCGTATCCACCTTCCTGGATGCTTACATCGAACGTGATATCAAAGCTGGCAAAATCACCGAGCAAGACGCTCAGGAAATGATTGACCACCTGGTCATGAAACTGCGTATGGTTCGTTTCCTGCGTACGCCTGAATATGATGAACTGTTCTCCGGTGACCCGATTTGGGCAACTGAATCTATCGGTGGTATGGGCGTTGACGGCCGTACTCTGGTTACCAAAAACAGCTTCCGCTTCCTGAACACCCTGTACACCATGGGTCCTTCTCCGGAGCCGAACATCACTGTTCTGTGGTCTGAAAAACTGCCTCTGAACTTCAAGAAATTCGCCGCTAAAGTGTCCATCGACACCTCTTCTCTGCAGTACGAGAACGATGACCTGATGCGTCCGGACTTCAACAACGACGACTACGCTATCGCTTGCTGCGTAAGCCCAATGGTTGTTGGTAAACAAATGCAGTTCTTCGGTGCGCGTGCAAACCTGGCGAAAACCATGCTGTACGCAATCAACGGCGGCGTTGATGAAAAACTGAAAATGCAGGTTGGTCCTAAATCTGAACCGATCAAAGGCGACGTTCTGAACTTCGACGAAGTGATGGAGCGCATGGATCACTTCATGGACTGGCTGGCTAAACAGTACGTCACTGCACTGAACGTTATCCACTACATGCATGACAAGTACAGCTACGAAGCCTCTCTGATGGCGCTGCACGACCGTGACGTTATCCGCACCATGGCGTGTGGTATCGCTGGTCTGTCCGTTGCTGCTGACTCCCTGTCTGCAATCAAATATGCGAAAGTTAAACCGATTCGTGACGAAGACGGCCTGGCTGTTGACTTCGAAATCGAAGGCGAATATCCGCAGTTCGGTAACAACGACTCTCGCGTGGATGACATGGCGGTTGACCTGGTAGAACGTTTCATGAAGAAAATTCAGAAACTGACTACTTACCGTAACGCTATCCCGACTCAGTCTGTTCTGACCATCACTTCTAACGTTGTGTATGGTAAGAAAACTGGTAACACCCCAGATGGTCGTCGTGCTGGCGCGCCGTTCGGACCGGGTGCTAACCCAATGCACGGCCGTGACCAGAAAGGTGCTGTTGCCTCTCTGACCTCCGTTGCTAAACTGCCGTTTGCTTACGCGAAAGATGGTATCTCTTACACCTTCTCTATCGTTCCGAACGCACTGGGTAAAGACGACGAAGTTCGTAAGACCAACCTGGCGGGTCTGATGGATGGTTACTTCCACCATGAAGCGTCCATCGAAGGTGGTCAGCACCTGAACGTGAACGTCATGAACCGTGAAATGCTGCTGGATGCGATGGAACATCCGGAAAAATATCCGCAGCTGACCATCCGTGTTTCTGGCTACGCAGTACGTTTTAACTCCCTGACTAAAGAACAGCAGCAGGACGTTATTACTCGTACCTTCACTCAGACCATGTAATTGGTTTTGACTGAAATCGTACTTTAAAAAGCGTACAATAAAGGCTCCACGTAAGTGGGGCCTTTTTAATAGCCTGCTTTGTCAGCTATCTATACTTATATACTCGATGGATTTCGAGTTGCATTGAGGCAGCAACGGAGTGAATCCCCTGGAGCGTACAGGAGTACGTGACTGGGGTGAGCGAAGGAAGCTAACAAAGATGCAGCTTGAAATACGAAAAGTATGGATAGCAGCCAAAACAGACTCGACACAGTTAATAACTGTGCACTAACACTGGCCCCGGATGGGCCACACCTGGAGAAACACCGCAATGTCAGTTATTGGTCGCATTCACTCCTTTGAATCCTGTGGCACTGTTGATGGCCCGGGCATCCGCTTTATTACCTTCTTTCAGGGCTGCCTGATGCGCTGCCTGTATTGCCACAACCGTGACACATGGGATACGCACGGCGGTAAAGAAGTCACCGTCGATGAACTAATGAAAGAAGTCGTGACCTATCGTCACTTTATGAACGCATCCGGTGGTGGCGTAACAGCATCCGGCGGAGAGGCTATTCTGCAAGCTGAATTCGTCCGTGACTGGTTCCGTGCCTGTAAGAAAGAAGGTATTCATACCTGTCTTGATACTAACGGTTTTGTCCGCCGCTACGACCCGGTGATTGATGAGTTGCTGGAAGTGACCGATCTGGTGATGCTCGATCTGAAACAGATGAACGACGAGATCCACCAGAACCTGGTCGGCGTGTCTAACCATCGCACACTGGAGTTTGCCCGTTACCTGTCCAACAAAGATATCAAGGTGTGGATCCGCTATGTTGTCGTACCAGGCTGGTCCGATGATGATGATTCAGCGCACCGTTTGGGCGAATTTACCCGTGATATGGGCAATGTCGAAAAAATCGAACTGCTGCCATACCACGAGTTGGGTAAACACAAATGGGTGGCGATGGGTGAAGAATACAAACTGGATGGCGTGAAGCCGCCGAAAAAAGAGACCATGGAGCGCGTCAAGGGCATCCTTGAGCAGTATGGTCACAAAGTGATGTACTAAGTCTTGTGGTGGGTAACGGACCTGTTACCCACCCTATTTCCCCTTAACGCCCTCTTCTTGCCAGCAGCGGGAAAATCAATCCCAGTCCAACCAGCACAAACGGCGTCACGATGTTCAGCGTGAGCTGGAATGTCCACTCTGGAGTAAAGGCTTCCATTTTCGGAAAGATTCCCGTGAGGCAGGCAAACGCAGTAAACGCAAAACACCAAATTCCCACGGTCATCGCAAGCGTTCGGTTACGAATGAAGACATATTCCGGTTTATATTTCTGCGCCAGACGAATAACGGCAATAAATGCCACAAACACCCACAGATAGCGCAGAGGCATCACCACTGAATTCAGATTCAGTAGCCATTTATACAAGTTGTTCATGTCACCGATACCCAGCGTTGGCAACATAATCAAAATGGCCACCAGCACCAGTGTCAGAATATAGCCATTCACCGGTGTCCCAGAGGCATTGGTTTTACACAGGCTTTCAGGAATATATTTGCGATCGGCATCGCCCAGTAAAACTTTAAGCGGCGCATCAATAGAAAACACCAAAGCCGCAATTTGACCTAACGTGTTGGCAACTGCATAAATAACCATCAATGTGTTACCCATGCCGTAATACTCCCCGAGCTTCTGGAAAGCGTAATACTGGCCATTAGTCATTAAGTCATCAGGAATATGCTGAGAGTCAAACATCATCCCCATTGCCAGAGAACCCAAGATCGCACACACCGCCACCATCACCGCCAGAACTAACATCCCTTTCGGAAATTCTTTGCCCGGGTTACGCGTCTGGTTAACGTATGGAGAGATTTTCTCCGCGCCACCGACCGCAAAGACCAGCATAGAGATCGTTGTGATATAGGTAAAATCGATATGCGGGATAAAAGATTCCCAGGTGATATTGGTTGTGGCGATCTGCACATCAGTAATCGCCGGAGCGGTAACGGCCATTACGACATACAGAATGGACATCACAAACATCGCGATCCCCGCAACCGATCCAACGATTTTAAGCGATTTCATGCCACGGGATGCAACCCACATGAAAAAGATAAACAGCGCTAACGTCAGCCCCTGCAACGCCACCACGGTGTACTCTTTAATCAGCGAGCCATCGCCTTTCAGCGCCCATCCCAGAGCAATCAGAATAGCCTGTGGCTTTTGCGCCAGATAAGGGATATGCACCACCCAATAGGTCCACGCGGCGAGATAAGCCAGTCCCGGTCCCATTGTGTGTTTAATCCAGGTACTAACCCCACCTTTACCGTCTTTAAACGTGGAGCCAAGTTGTCCGACAATCAGTGCATAAGGGATAAAATAGAGGGCGAAAATAAATATCCATGAAGAGACAACCACTAATCCCTGATTAGCATAGTTATTTACAACATTACCGAATCCCCATACGGTAATAAAAGACATCAATGCGATGTTGTACCACCGCAATTGTTTTTCCTGCGCACTTGCCATTGGCGATCCTTCGTAGACGCTATTTTTGATAATCAATAAATGAAGCGAGGGATTATGCGCGGTAAAATGGCCAAGCGGAAACGGCAGAATGTAAAACTATAATCTTCTGCACATTTTATTTTCAGGAAAGAATAGCGATACTTAAATAAAACAGGCTCCCATAAAGTATACATAAACAGCATGTATGGGAACCTGTTTTTATCCTGTTAGATCAGATATGCGCCACAGAATTCGGTGTATGTCCTGTCTTACGCAGCAGCATCAGTAAATAAATAAACGATACGCTGGCAATCATGATAAACAGTAAACTGTCAGAGTAATTTTGCATCAGCATTGCGGTAAATGATGGCCCAAGCAGGCTACCCACGGTATAGCTTAATAACAATGCCTGGTTCATAGCGACCAACTGATGATGTTCTACTTTCTCGCAGGCCCAGGCCATCGCAACCGGATAAAGAGTGAAACCTGCCGCGCCCAGCATAAACAATGCAGGTGCCATCGCCGCCTGATTTAGCATGGCGATACTCCCGACGATCACCACAAAGACCTGGACGCGCAAAACCAGCAGACGACCTAATTTATCGGCCAGACGACCAATTGGCCATTGTCCCAGAATACCTGCACTGACCAGTACCGCCATCCAGAAACCAATGCTGGCATTGCTGACACCCTGATGGTTGAGGTACAGCGGCATCAGGCCATACAGTGACCCCAGCACAATCCCGGAGATAATGCAGCCATTTACCCCCAGACGGGCCTGGCGAAGCTTCAGCATAGAAACAATGGGGGTTGACTGTTGTTCATCACCCTGCTGATTCACAATGCGGGTAAAGAGCAGCGGTAATACTCCGGCAAGGATAGTGCCGGTCACCCACGGCAGAACATTCATTAATTCTGTCGAGACTTTGCTGACCAATAATTGTCCTAAAAACGTCCCCACGTAATAGACCATCATATAGGCGGCAAGTAAGCGTCCACGGTTACGCGACGTCCCGCTGCACATCAACGCACTCTCCACCACCACCCAGATCATGGCACAACCGATTCCCGCGATAAAACGCCAGGTCATCCAGCTCCAAAAACCGACCATGAGGCCCAGCCCGACACAGCCCGCGGCAAAAATAAGCGACGCGATGTAATAGCTGCGGTTAAAACCGAGGTGTTTAATTAAGTACCCGGTCAGTAACGTTCCAACCAGATTTCCGGTGAAATAAGACGAACTGACCACTCCTACCTGCCAGGTTGGCAGATTTTCATGGGCGAGCCAAAGCGGGACGAGCGTGTTTAACACGGCGATCGCCAGGGTCAACAGAAGCAGCCCGCACAGCAATAGCATGACGGGACGGGTATAGGTGGACATGAATAAAAACCGTGAGGAAGTTCAAATTTCATGCGCATCATGCCACTGCAAAAAACATTGTCAATCGGCGCAATCAGGGGCCTGAGGCGCTTTCAGGAGGATCGATTCGTATTACTGATTCTTAATGCGGATTGATAAAAAATGGGAAAATACATCTATTTGTTTTAATTGATCTAAAACAAAATTGACCCGCTACGTTCAGTCGAAAAAATTCATGGATAATCGGCATCTTTTATTTGTAGGATGACCGTATTAACGCCTTATCCGACCTACACGTTCAGTACTGTAATGTGCAGGCCGGACAAGTGCGATGCCATTCGGCATTTTCAGGTCAGCTGGCGACCGCCATGCCGACGGTCATATGCAGACCATAGAACACGCCGCGGCCAATCAGCTCACCGACTAACAGCAGAATAAACGCGACGGAAAGCAGCGGTATTGCCGGCTGGTAGCCTTTCACCTGCGGAACAATCCAGCAGCACAACGCTAAAGCCAGTGCCACAATCCGCCATGCCATCAGCGAACCGTAATCGGGCACCAGCGCAGATGCCTGCTGAATTGAGCTGTGGATTGCCGCCAGCTCGGCCCCCTGCATCACGGACATGATGCCGCTTACGACCAGCGCAAGCACTGAAATAGCAGGCAGCAGTCGCATCGCCCAGCCGTCAATTCCGGCAACGCGTAGTAGCAGATATCCCAGCAGCGGCCCTCCCATGAACAATGTCAGGAAGAATCCAATCGGCGTCCAGACACTATACCAGGTAGGCACCGTATCAATAGTGTTATATACGCGCACCATCATCCAGACAAAAACGACGCCCAGCACCATGGTGAGAACTAACCACAGATTGCGTAATGCTGGCGACATTTTTTTCAACACCGCCAATAACCAGCCAAGACCACCAACGGCAAAGAAGATCGAGCCGCTGGCAATTTCGTTACTTAGCGCGGAAGAACCGACACGGTTGAGGGAGTTAAACGCCCGCATCGGTGAGCCCAGGTGAAGCATGGAAGCAATAAAACCGATGCCCATCAATACCCACAGGCCAAACATGCAGGCAATCACACGCTGTTGTGAATCAGGGCGTAAGTCCCCTTTCATCAGCGCCAGCGCCAGAACGATAAAACCACCCACAACACACTGTCCGAAAACAGTGAAGATCATCAGCGGCCATTCATGCCATCCACTTCCCATCTTACACCTCCTTCGGATTAGCCAGATAACCCGTGGTATCCCCGGTCGGGCGGCTATTGGCATTTGGTTTGATGACGATGCTCGGTTTGGTAAAGTGCGCGCCAGGGAGCGGCGCAACAGCGGCCAGGGTGCCATGTTTTTTACGCAGTTCCTCTATCGGGCCGAAGTCCAGCGCCCTCAGCGGACAGGATTCGACACAGATGGGCTTCTTACCTTCAGCAACGCGTTCATGACAACCATCGCACTTGGTCATGTGCCCTTTGGCAGCATTGTATTGCGGTGCGCCATACGGGCAGGCCATGTGGCAATAGCGGCAGCCAATGCACACGTCTTCATCCACGACCACAAAACCATCTTCACGTTTGTGCATCGCGCCGCTTGGACACACCTTGGTACAGGCCGGGTCTTCACAGTGGTTACACGCAATGGAGAGGTAGTAGGCGAAAACGCTCTGGTTCCAGACACCGTTATCTTCCTGCCAGTCACCGCCGGCGTATTCGTAAATACGGCGGAAACTGACGTCCGGCGTTAAATTTTTGAAGTCTTTGCAGGCCAGTTCGCAAGTTTTGCAACCGGTGCAACGGCTGGAATCAATAAAAAATCCATACTGGGTTGTCATCGGTTACTCCTTACACCTTTTCAACCTGAACAAGGTTCGTATGTGATGGGTTCCCCTTAGCGAGAGGAGAAGGCCGCTGGGTCGTCAGCACGTTAATACAACCGCCCTGATCCACACGTTTCACATCCGGGTCATACCAGGCGCCCTCACCCAGCGCGACAACGCCAGGCATCATACGCGGGGTAACTTTAGCCTCAATATGCACTTCGCCACGGTCGTTAAAGATACGTACCTTGTCGCCGTTGTTAATACCGCGTCGTTGTGCATCCATCGGGTTAATCCACATTTCCTGGCGACAGGACGCTTTCAGAACGTCAACGTTGCCATAGGTCGAGTGGACGCGAGATTTATAATGGAAGCCCGTTAATTGCAGAGGGAATTTTTCCACCAGTGGATCGTTTAAGCTTTCAAAGCCCGGTGTATAAATCGGTAATGGATCGATCACATCACCTTCCGGCAATTCCCAGGTTGCGGCGATTTCTGCCAGCGCTTGAGAATAAATTTCAATCTTGCCTGACGGCGTGGTAAGCGGATTGGCTTTGGGGTCTTCACGAAACGCTTTATACGCCACGTGATGTCCTTCAGGATCACGCTGCTTAAAGATGCCCTGCTTACGGAACTCTTCAAATGTTGGCAGTTCCGGTATAGCCTTGCGCGACTGTTCATACAGATGACGCATCCACTCTTCCTGAGTACGGCCTTCCGTAAACTGTTGCTCGACGCCAAGGCGTTTCGCCAGCTCGCTGGTCATTTGGTAGATAGTCTTGCATTCAAAGCGCGGTTTGATCGCCTGATCGGTGAAAATCACGTAGGACATATTCCCGCAAGATGCATCCAGCGCAAAGTCCATCTGCTCAGAGGCCGTGCAGTCCGGCAGCAGAATATCGGCATATTTCGCCGAGGAGGTCATATGGCAGTCGATAACGACGATCATTTCGCACTTCTTATCATCCTGCAGGATTTCATGCGTACGGTTGATATCAGAGTGCTGGTTAATCAGGCAGTTACCGGCATAGTTCCAGATCATCTTAATCGGAACGTCGAGCTTATCCTTACCACGAACACCGTCGCGCAGCGCCGTCATTTCCGGACCACGCTCAATCGCATCCGTCCACATAAACATTGAGATACTGGTTTCGACGGGGTTTTCCAGCGTTGGCATACGCTCAAACGGTAAATCGTATGATCCCTCACGTGCACCGCTGTTGCCGCCGTTAATACCGACGTTGCCGGTCAGAATGGCCAACATCGAAATGGCACGGGTCGCAATCTCGCCGTTGGCGTGGCGCTGCGGTCCCCAGCCCTGGCTAATGTAGGCGGGTTTCGCGCTACCAATTTCACGCGCCAACTTAACAATTCGTTCAGCAGGAATACCGGTTATCTGCGCAGCCCATTCCGGGGTCTTCGCGATACCGTCTTTACCCTGACCGAGAATATACGCCTTATAGTGACCATTCTTCGGCGCTCCTGCCGGGAGGGTTTTTTCGTCATAGCCCACGCAGTACTTATCGAGGAACGGTTGATCAACCATATTCTCGCTGATCAGCACATAGGCAATACCGTTAACCAGCGCTGCATCTGTACCCGGTCGAATGGGGATCCATTCATCTTCGCGTCCCGCACCGGTATCCGTGTAGCGGGGATCGATGATGATCATGCGGGCATTCGATTTCTGCCGCGCCTGTTCAAGGTAATAGGTTACCCCACCACCGCTCATACGCGTTTCGCCAGGGTTATTACCAAACAAGACAACGAGCTTACTGTTTTCAATGTCAGACGGACTGTTACCGTCTGCCCATCCGCCATAGGTATAGTTCAGCCCAGCCGCGATTTGCGCAGAAGAATAATCCCCATAGTGGTTCAGGTAACCGCCGCAACAGTTCATTAAACGTGCTACCAGCGTTTTACCCGGCGGCCATGAGCGCGTCATCGTGCCGCCCAGCGTACCGGTCCCATAGTTAAGATAGATAGACTCGTTACCGTAGTCTTTAATCAGACGCTGCATATTGCTGGCGATGATATCGTAGGCTTCATCCCAACTGATGCGTTCAAATTTACCCTCACCGCGTTTGCCGACACGCTTCATTGGGTATTTCAGACGATCGGGATTATAAACTCGACGACGCATGGACCGACCACGCAGGCAGGCACGAACCTGATGCAAGCCGTCATAGTTATCATCGCCCGTGTTGTCGGTCTCGACATATTTGATTTCACCGTCTACGACATGCATACGCAGCGGACAACGGCTACCGCAGTTTACCGTACACGCACTCCAGATCACTTTCTCATTGACGGGTGACGGGTTGATGGCATCTGCAGCGTTTGCAATACGGGTAAATGGCAGGGTAAACGCGCTACTGGCTACTGCCAGTCCGCCTATCGCCGTCGTTTTTACCAAACTGCGACGACTCACCTCAGCTGCCAGCACGGCATCGGGGATCTTAGTTTTCATAGTGGCTCACTCTGCTGCTCACAATAAACAAAAAGGGAATGTTCGTTGTATAGTCGTTTATATATCGATACTATCGTTATACAGACCGTTATATAGCGAATTTATGCAAAGACAGAGATAAATACTGACTTTCATTCGAAGGCAGTATTACCACTAATGGAGTAAGGGTTATTGTCCGGCATCAAACGGGCGTAAAAAAAGCGCCCTGAGGCGCTTTTTTAGCAAGGAAAAATGACTTAGCCGATGAATTCCAGGCCATTCATGTACGGACGTAATACTTCCGGTACCTGAATACGGCCATCAGCTTGCTGGTAGTTTTCCATAACGGCAACCAGCGTACGTCCCACTGCCAGACCAGAACCGTTCAGCGTATGCACTAAACGTGTTTTCTTGTCAGATTTGCTACGGCAACGCGCCTGCATGCGGCGAGCCTGGAAATCCCACACGTTGGAGCAGGAGGAAATTTCACGATAGGTATTCTGTGCCGGGATCCACACTTCCAGATCGTAGGTTTTGCATGCGCCGAAGCCCATGTCACCAGTACACAGAACGATCTTACGGTACGGCAGGCCCAGCAGCTGAAGTACTTTTTCAGCATGACCGGTCATCTCTTCCAGCGCGTCCATAGAATCTTCAGGACGAACAATCTGCACCATCTCAACTTTGTCGAACTGGTGCATACGGATCAGACCGCGGGTATCACGACCGTAAGAACCGGCCTCAGAACGGAAGCATGGCGTATGCGCAGTCATTTTGATTGGCAACGCGTCTTCGTCAATGATTTCATCGCGTACCAGGTTGGTCAGCGGAACTTCTGCCGTTGGGATCAGCGCATAGTTGCTGCTGTCGGCTTCTTCATCCAGCGGACGCGTATGGAACAGATCGCCAGCAAATTTCGGCAACTGACCGGTACCGTACAGCGTGTCATGGTTGACCAGATACGGAACGTAGTTTTCACTGTAGCCATGTTGTTCAGTATGCAGATCCAGCATGAACTGAGACAGCGCACGGTGCATACGCGCAATCTGCCCTTTCATGACAACAAAACGAGAGCCGGTCAGTTTAACCGCAGCGGCGAAATCAAGACCTGAGTGCATTTCACCCAGCGTCACGTGATCGCGCACATCGAAATCGAACTCACGTGGGGTACCCCAGCGACTCACTTCAACGTTGTCATTCTCGTCTTTACCTACCGGAACGTCGTCCGCCGGCAGGTTAGGAATGGTCAGCGCAATGTCGCGGATCTCTGCCTGTAAGGTATCAAGTTCAGCTTTCGCGGCATCCAGCTCTTCGCCCAGTTTGTTCACTTCCAGACGTAAAGACTCGATATCTTCCCCGCGCGCTTTTGCCTGGCCGATGGATTTCGATCGAGAGTTACGCTCTGCCTGCAGGTTTTCAGTTTGTACCTGCAGAACTTTACGACGCTCTTCAAGAGCGCGCAGCTTATCTACATCCAGCTTAAAGCCCCGGCTTGCCAGTTTTTCTGCGACTGCGTCTGGCTCATTACGCAGCAGATTGGGATCGAGCATGCTTATCCTGTGCTTATCGAATTAAAATAGGAGAAAGTGACCACAGCCTGCGGTCACAGGGATACATTGACAACATTACCGCAACGATAACACTAACGGTAGCGTTTTATAGGGCTATTTTGATCCTGTCCGGCGAGCCAGGCGAGCTTTTCGCCAATCTTGCCTTCAAGACCTCTGTTTGTCGGGTGATAATAGCGCGTTTGTGCCATTTCCTGCGGGAAGTATTCTTCTCCGGCAGCGTAGGCATTTGGCTCATCATGGGCGTAGCGATATTCCTGGCCATAACCCATCTCTTTCATGAGCTTCGTCGGCGCGTTACGCAAGTGCACCGGTACGTCGTAATCGGGGCGTTCACGGGCATCAGCCAGGGCGGCTTTAAAGGCGGTGTATACCGCATTACTTTTCGGCGCGCAGGCCAAATAAACAATCGCCTGAGCAATAGCGCGTTCACCTTCCGCGGGGCCTACGCGGGTAAAGCAATCCCATGCAGAAATTGCCACTTGCATAGCGCGAGGGTCGGCATTTCCCACATCTTCAGAGGCAATTGCCAAACAGCGACGGGCAACGTAGAGCGGGTCACCGCCTGCGCTAATGATGCGCGCATACCAGTAAAGCGCCGCATCCGGTGCACTACCGCGAACCGACTTATGCAATGCTGAGATCAGGTCGTAAAAACGATCGCCTTTATTATCGAAACGTGCGCTGCGCTCACCGGCAATTTCAGTGAGCAATTCTGGTTTCAATACGCGCTTGCCAGAATCATCAACTTCGGCCATATCGGCCATCATTTCCAGCGTATTCAGCGCTCGCCGCGCGTCCCCATTAACCAGTTCGGCAATCGCCCGACGCGTCTCTGGCGGCAGTACGATATCCTGGCCGCCGTAACCACGGGCTTTATCTGACATCGCCTGGTCCAGCACCTGTTCAATATCGTCGGTGGTTAACGACTTCAGTAAATAAACACGCGCCCGCGACAACAGTGCCGAGTTAAGCTCAAACGAGGGGTTTTCTGTGGTGGCGCCAATAAACGTGATGGTACCGTCTTCAATATGCGGTAAAAACGCATCCTGCTGGCTTTTATTAAAACGGTGAACTTCGTCCACGAACAGGATCGTACGTCGACCCGCGTTACGATTCTGACGCGCCCGCTCAATCGCTTCACGAATTTCTTTTACGCCAGAGGTAACCGCCGAAATTCGTTCAACATCGGCGTTGGCGTAACGGGCAATAACTTCGGCTAGCGTGGTTTTCCCCGTCCCCGGCGGCCCCCATAAAATCATAGAGTGCAGGTGCCCGGCCTCGATGGCGCGCGGCAAGGGTTTACCTGCAGCCAGCAGATGCTGCTGGCCGATGTACTGTGCTAAATTTTCTGGCCGCATACGTGCGGCCAGTGGCTGAAAGGTATTATCAGAAAAGTCGAGCGACAGATTGCTCACTCACACGCCTCTACTTACGTTGATCGTCTACCGTTACGCCTTGTGGCGGGGTAAAGGTGAATTTTGATGGTTCGATCGCGCCGTTCTGCTGCGATTTCAACTGGTAGCTACTACGCTGATCGTCCTGTTCAACAGCGCTAAACTGATGAATTGTTCCGTCGCGGCCAACATTGATGGTGAACTGCTTCAGATTTCCGCTGCTGGTTTTGGGCGTCAGCACAAAATCATCGCCGTTTTGCTTAATATTGTACTGCTGCCAGTCGCTGGACTGGTTCCGCGCAATCAGCATAAACGGCGTGTTACCCGTGGCATCTTTCAGCCAGGTCGCCGTCGCCTGCTCAACAAACGGGTTGAAGAACCACAGTGTTTTACCATCAGAGACCAGAATGCTTTCGTCAGGCTGTGTCATATGCCAGTTAAACAGATTCGGACGTTTAACCCATAAATCACCCTGGCCTTCCTGCACCGCTGCGCCGCTACCATCCGTTACCTTCTGGGTAAAACTGGCGTGGAAGCTGCTGACTTTATCCAGACGGCTTTTCAGGTCGCTGGCGGCGTCAGCCCAAACGCTGCTCACCACAAAGCTCGACAATAATGCACAGGTGATTGCGATTCTTTTCATCGTTATTCCTCAAAATACGTCACTCCCAACGGGGAGCTCCTTCTGCTATCCATTTCAGGCCAAAAATCAGCATGAGGAAAGTAGAAAATACTGAATTACTTAACTTTGCAATCAATCAAAGGGCGGTGGAGCCAGCACTTCACGATTGCCATTATGTCCCTGCTCGCTGACAATTCCCTGCGCTTCCATCTGTTCGATGATGCGCGCCGCACGGTTATAACCAATGCGGAACTGGCGCTGGACGCCGGAGATGGAAGCTTTGCGTTTCTGGGTAACAAAATTCACCGCCTGATCGAACAACGGATCCAGCTCTTCCCCACCGTCAAAACCACCGCCGCCACCTTCACTTTCGGTGTCCGAGGTGATGCCTTCCACGTACTGTGGACGGCCACGCGCTTTCCAGTCCTGGACGACCGCGTGAACCTCCTCATCGCGCACAAAAGCACCATGTACACGCACCGGAATCGTTGAGTTTGGCGCAGAATAGAGCATATCGCCCATGCCCAACAGGGATTCAGCACCACCCTGATCAAGAATGGTACGAGAGTCAATTTTGCTCGAGACAGTAAACGCTATACGCGTCGGGATATTTGCTTTGATAAGCCCAGTGATAACGTCAACTGACGGACGCTGGGTTGCCAGCACCAGGTGGATACCTGCCGCACGCGCTTTTTGCGCCAGACGGGCAATCAGTTCTTCCACTTTTTTACCGACAGTCATCATCAGATCAGCAAATTCATCGACCAGAACCACAATATACGGCTCTTTTTTCAGTACCGGATGAGTGACATCCATGCTATCGCCTGGTTTCCAGTACGGATCCGGGATTGGACGTCCCATACGATCTGCTTCCGCAATCTTCTCGTTGTAGCCCGCAAGGTTACGCACGCCCAGCGCAGACATCAGCTTATAGCGGCGTTCCATTTCATTAACGCTCCAGCGCAAGGCATTGGCTGCGTCTTTCATATCCGTAACAACTTCAGTCAACAGATGCGGGATACCTTCATAAACCGACAGCTCGAGCATTTTCGGGTCGATCATGATAAAGCGAACATCTTCCGGCTGCGCCTTGTAGAGCATGCTGAGGATCATGGCGTTGACCCCAACAGATTTACCTGACCCCGTAGTACCTGCCACCAACAGATGTGGCATCTTCGCCAAATCGGCAGTCACAGGTTCACCAGCAATGTCCTTGCCGAGAACGACAGTAAGCGGTGACGGATTATCACGGAATTTCGCGTTATCCAGTACTTCACGCAGATAGACTGTCTGGCGTTTTTTGTTCGGCAACTCCAGTCCGACATACGGTTTACCCGGAATAACCTCCACCACACGAACTGCCGCGGTTGATAGCGAGCGCGCCAGATCTCGGGAAAGGTTAGAAATACGCGCAGCTTTAACACCCGGCGCCAGATTTAGCTCAAAACGGGTAATGACCGGTCCGGGCGAGTAGTTCACCACATCGGCTTTAATACGGAAATCGGCCAGACGCGCTTCCACCAGACGCGCCATTTGTTCCAGCGCGAATGTATCTATTGGCTCAACTTCCGCCGGTGGTGGGGTGAGCAGATCCAGCGATGGCAGCAGCGTCGTCGGACGCTGTACAGGGCGGCTGTCGCCATTACGCATCAACAACGGATGGATCAGGCTTTCCTGCGGCGGCGGTGTGACAGGCTGCTGATAATGCTGCTGCGGCACGACAGGCTGCGGCGGCTGCTGATAATGCTGCTGCGGCGCGACAGGCTGCGGTGGCTGCTGGTAATGCTGCTGCGGCGCGACAGGCTGCGGCGGCTGCTGGTAATGCTGCTGCGGTGCAACAGGCTGTGGCGGCTGCTGGTAATGCTGCTGCGGTGCAACAGGCTGTGGCGGCTGCTGGTAATGCTGCTGCGGTGCGACAGGCTGTTGATACTGTGGCGCAGGTTCCGGCATCACGCTGGGGGTAAACAGCGGCTCATGCGGACCTTCATCCACTAACGCTTTCATTGGTGAGAATTCAAAATCATCAAGTGAGAATGGATTCGCCCCGGCAGGCTGTGCGCCGGAATAACGTTGCTGTTGGGAAGAAGCGAACTGACGCGCCAGTTCAGCTTCTGCAGCTGAATCTTCGTCATCAGCATGCGCTGTATCATCCTGATACTCTTCACCATAGCGATGCTGCTGCGACTGGGCAAACTGACGCGCCAGTTCATCCTGCTGCATGGCATCAATTTCATCGTCACTGTATTGCACATCCGTATCAAGCTGCTCTTCGCGCGCTTTCTCTTCCGCCATACGTTGTGACGGCAACTTAATGCCATATGAAGCCAACTCTCGGCGTGTCGGGACACGCACACGATTAGGGCGCGGCAGTTGCGGGCCAATTCCCTCTTTCACCTGCGGACGCGGCGCACCGCTCCCTGCAAGACTAAATACCGGTGCGGCAACGGCTGCACCGGCACCCAATGCAGCGTTTTTCACCCCAGCAGCCAGCGGTGCTGCGGCAGCCACAGACTCAACGGGAGGTATGGATGCTGTTGGCATAGACGGCGCAACGGGTTTCACCCGCTCAGGCTCTTGTACGGGTTCTGGAATCGGTTGATACCAGGCAGCTAGCTGCTCACGTTCACGCGCGCGTTTTTCTTCCACTTCTTCAAAATAGTAGAGCGGTGGACGTGCTGGTTTCACCTCTTCAACGACAGGTTCAGGCTCGGCAACCGGCGGCTGTTCCACCACGGGTTGCTGATGAACCACGGGTTGTTGCTGCACGATGTCTTGCTGATAGACAGGCTGCGGTTCAAGCGGCGCACTCTGCTGGTAAACCGGCTCTGGTTGCCAGGCGTGTTCCACCACCGGCTCAGGTGCTTGCCACGGCATTGCCGGTTGCGGCATCGCCGGCTGTTCATAGCCAGCTTCGGCAACTGGCGGTACAGAATATGGCATCTGCGGTTCAACCGGTGCAGGTTGCTGCCAGGGTTCATAAGGCTGAACCGGAGGCTGCGCGTACTGAACGGGCTGTGGGTAACCTTCCGGCGCTGGCGCGATAACCGCTTCACCAGTTTGCGGAGCCGGTGCGGACTGCCATGCCACAGCGGGAGTGGGTTGCTCTAAAACGGTTCCCGGTACTGGCGCAGGTTGCAGCAGCGGGTCGACTGGCGCACTCCAGGCCTGAGTTGCCGCAGTGGCAGTGGCGGCTGCCGCCGCGGTGACCGGCTCAGTCACTGAATGGCCGTTTAATAGCGGGTCGAATTCATCGTATTCAGGCACTGTGGCACGGTTGCCAGAGAACAACACATCGTCAGGATCGGCTACAACGCTACGTGCGCTGTATTCAATTTCGTCCTCATCATCCATGCGCTTGCCGGAGAACAGCGCGGCATCAGTGTGACGCCCAAGTGGATTGGTAAACTTCTCTGCCAGCCGTTTACGACGCGCTAACGCTCCGCGCAGAATACGTGCCCGTCGAGATTCATGCGGGGGGCCATCACCGGCATCGACAGACTCTTCATCATCTTCATATTCTTCGTCATCGACCCAGGTATCATCGCGACGAGTACGATTGCTGGCAAATGTCAGGATATTCAGTAACCAGCCACCCAGTTTCTCGGCAATGCTCACCCATGACCAGCCAGTAAACAGCGTTAAACCCGCGGCCCAGATACATAACAGCGCAAGCGTACCGCCACTGCTGTGCAGCAGGGGTTGCAGCGTAGTACTGAGCAGGCTGCCAATAACGCCGCCAGAGGCAAAATACCAGATGTCATCGGCATTGATTGCGGCAAGCCCGCAAGAGGTGAGGATCAGCGCCAGAACGCCAATAATACGCAGCGATACGGCGAAGTAATCGACGTATTCGTCGCTGGCCTGATGTCGCCAGGCAAACCAGCAGCCACCGACAATGATGACGGGAATGGTGTAGGCCATGACACCAAAAATGAAGAACAGCGTGTCCGCCAGCCATGCGCCGGGTATTCCACCCAGATTATGGATAGGCTCGTGCCATGCGGTTTGCGACCAACTGGGGTCCGAAGGGTTAAAACTGAGTAAGGCTGCCATCAACCAGACGGCAAAAAGGGCAATAAGAATCAGCAACGCTTCCAGAAGTCGGCGCCCGCTGCTTAACTTCGTCAATGTGACGTCTTTGTCTTCAGTGTATTCCTGGCTCAAAAACGGCTCTCCAGGTTTCAGGCTTTTCCTGCCCGATGCTAAAACGGACAACAGCACCGGGTTACCCCGGCACTGTTGCTGTATGGATTAACAGGAGTGTAATCAAACTGCGTCGATTTTGCACCTGTTCCGTGTTAGCGCGTCTTAATTACCAGACGATTGCTCTGTTTGACTTCTTCCATTACCACGTAAGTACGTGTGTCATTCACGCCAGGCAGACGCAGCAGGGTTTCCCCCAGCAGCTTACGGTATGCCGACATATCCGGTACGCGTGTTTTCAGCAGATAGTCGAAATCACCGGAAACCAAATGACACTCTTGAATTTCTTCAAGTTTTTGTACTGCAGTGTTAAATTGCTCAAACACATCCGGGGCGCCACGATTCAGAGTAATCTCAACAAAAACCAGAAGTGATGCATCCAGATAATGCGGGTTCAACAGCGCTGTATAGCCCTGAATAAAACCCTGTCTTTCCAACCGACGCACACGCTCAAGGCAGGGCGTTGGAGAAAGTCCCACTCGTTTTGAAAGCTCGACGTTAGAAATACGCCCATCCTTTTGCAGCTCATTAAGAATGTTACGATCGATACGGTCGAGATCTTTGCCAGGGCGCTTCTTACTATCTACCATTATTATTGTCTCTCTGTATTCCTTCCCTACTCCTGCCTGACTCTACTAACATCACTGTTCAGAGTCGCTACCCATCACAATAAACCGCAACCCAGAGGGATTTACGGTGCGCAATGCCTGGGTTTATGGTGAGAAGACCGTTGCCTGTCGGCGGCTATCGACATCACGAATGGCATCTGTCCACACCATGCGTAGATTTCACTAACCCGGTAAACATGGTATCTACATGCATGATTATGCAGCATATACATGACACAGTTTTTTTCTTCCTTGAATGTTTTCGCAAAACAGCAGGTGATTGTCAAAGCAAAACATCGATTTTTAGTACAACATGCCAGTTATTCATTGGGAGTGATGGAAAATCGTCATTTTATCACCTTATAACTGACCGATTTTAAGTAGAAATCATTATATCCCTGTCATAGTTCACGTCGCCTGTGCGTTGGCTTCACGCGGCCACCCACTCGAATAAATTAGGGAAGCGCGTTACCCTCAATTTTGCCCATCATCGGTTTCCGCTATTACACATATTGTTAACAAAATCGCCATACTCTTTTTTTACGTCTGCAAATTCCCTACAATCCTGCCCATTGCCTACCAACAACTATGGGGATCTCATGGGCACGACCAAACACAGTAAACTTCTTATTCTGGGTTCAGGCCCTGCGGGCTATACCGCCGCCGTCTACGCTGCGCGCGCAAACCTGCAGCCGGTGCTGATTACCGGTATGGAAAAAGGCGGTCAGCTGACCACGACAACAGAAGTGGAGAACTGGCCTGGCGATCCAAACGATCTCACTGGCCCGCTGCTGATGGAGCGCATGCACGAGCACGCAACGAAATTTGAAACGGAGATCATCTTCGATCACATCAGCAAGGTTGATCTGCAAAACCGCCCTTTCCGCCTCACCGGAGACAGCGGCGAGTACACCTGTGACGCACTGATTATCGCCACTGGCGCTTCAGCACGTTATCTGGGCTTACCTTCAGAAGAAGCCTTTAAAGGCCGCGGCGTCTCCGCCTGCGCAACCTGCGACGGTTTCTTCTATCGTAACCAAAAAGTTGCGGTGATCGGCGGCGGCAACACCGCGGTGGAAGAAGCGTTGTACCTGGCGAATATCGCCTCCGAAGTTCACTTGATTCACCGCCGCGACAGTTTCCGTGCTGAGAAAATCCTCATCAAACGTTTGATGGACAAAGTTGAAAACGGCAACATCGTGCTGCACACGCATCGCACACTGGAAGAAGTGACTGGCGATCAAATGGGTGTCACCGGATTGCGCCTGCGCGATACGCAAAATACTGACAACGTTGAATCTCTCGACGTCGCCGGATTGTTTGTCGCCATCGGCCACAGCCCGAACACGGCTATTTTTGATGGTCAACTTGAACTGGAAAACGGCTATATCAAAGTTCAGTCCGGTATTCACGGCAATGCGACACAAACCAGCATTCCTGGTGTGTTCGCTGCCGGTGACGTGATGGACCATATTTATCGTCAGGCGATTACCTCAGCTGGCACAGGTTGTATGGCCGCCCTGGACGCTGAACGTTATCTCGACGGTCTGGCGGACGCCTGCAAATAGTTTTTACAAATCAGTAACAAAAGTAAAAAAGGCGACTATAAGTCGCCTTTATTTTTGCCCCGTTGTAACATTGTCCTGCCCAAAAATTCCAATAACTCACCTGCTAAGCGTGCAATGAATAAAACCCGTCAAAAAGAGCTTACCCGCTGGTTAAAACAGCAAAGTGTCATTTCTCAACGCTGGCTGAATATTTCACGCCTGTTGGGGTTCGTGAGTGGCCTGTTAATTGTCGCTCAGGCCTGGCTCATGGCTCGGATTCTGCAGCACATGATCATGGAAAATATTCCCCGTGAAGCGCTGCTGTTCCCTTTCGTCGTGCTGGTCTTGATTTTTATCCTGCGGGCGTGGGTTGTCTGGTTACGTGAGCGAATAGGGTTTCATGCGGGCCAACATATTCGTTTTGAGATTCGTCGTCAGGTTCTGGACCGTCTGCAACAGGCGGGGCCAGCATGGATACAGGGGAAGCCAGCCGGAAGCTGGGCCACGCTGATTCTGGAACAGATTGACGATATGCATGACTACTATGCGCGTTATTTGCCGCAAATGGCGCTTGCGGTATGCGTCCCGTTATTGATTGTGGCTGCCGTTTTCCCGTCAAACTGGGTTGCAGCCCTTATCCTGCTGGGAACCGCCCCCCTAATCCCTTTGTTTATGGCGATGGTCGGTATGGGCGCTGCCGATGCCAACCGGCGTAACTTTCAGGCACTTGCCCGACTCAGCGGTCACTTCCTCGATCGCTTGCGCGGCATGGAAACACTGAGAATTTTTGGTCGCGGTGAAGCGGAGACGGAAAGCATTCGGGCTGCATCGCAGGATTTCCGTCAGCGCACGATGGAAGTGCTTCGCCTGGCATTCCTCTCTTCGGGCGTGCTGGAGTTTTTCACTTCGCTCTCCATTGCTCTGGTAGCCGTGTACTTCGGTTTTTCTTATCTTGGCGAGCTTGATTTCGGCCACTACGGAACCGGCGTCACGCTGGCGGCAGGTTTCCTGGCGCTGATTCTGGCACCGGAATTTTTCCAGCCGCTGCGCGATCTGGGGACGTTTTACCATGCCAAGGCGCAAGCGGTAGGCGCTGCCGACAGTCTGAAAACGTTCATGGAAACCCCGCTCGCGCATCCTGAGCGTGGCGATATTGAGCTGGCGACCAAAGACGCGGTTGCAATTGAAGCCGAAGATCTGATCATCACCTCACCCGAAGGCAAAATCCTGGCGGGTCCGCTTAACTTCTCCCTACCCGCAGGCCAGCGCGCGGTGCTGGTTGGGCGCAGTGGTTCCGGTAAGAGCTCGTTGCTGAATGTCCTGTCTGGTTTTCTCTCATATCAGGGCTCATTGCGTATTAATGGCTTTGAACTTCGTGACTTGTCGCCTGACGCCTGGCGTAAACAACTCTCATGGGTTGGGCAAAACCCGCAGCTTCCGGCAGCGACATTGCGCGAAAATGTGCTGCTGGCATGCCCTGATGCCAGCGAAGAACAGCTACAGGCCGCGCTCGATAGCGCCTGGGTCAGTGAATTTTTACCGCTGCTTCCTCAGGGTGTGGATACCCCTGTGGGCGACCAGGCTGGTCGACTTTCTGTCGGGCAAGCGCAGCGTGTTGCCGTTGCCCGCGCCTTACTCAACCCGTGTCAGCTACTGCTGCTCGACGAACCCGCAGCCAGTCTGGATGCACACAGCGAACAACGTGTGATGCAGGCGTTGAATGCGGCATCGTGCCGCCAGAGCACACTGATGGTTACGCACCAGCTGGAAGATCTTGCCGACTGGGACGCTATCTGGGTCATGCAAGACGGTCAGATTGTCGAACAAGGTACCTATGCGCAACTTAGTACAGCCAACGGGGCTTTTGCGACATTACTGGCTCACCGTCAGGAGGACATCTAAATGCGCGCTTTGCTACCCTATCTGACGCTGTATAAACGTCATAAATGGATGTTAACACTGGGGATCGTTCTGGCGATCGTCACATTATTGGCAAGCATTGGTTTGCTGACGCTTTCAGGCTGGTTCCTGTCTGCTTCCGCCGTTGTCGGTGTCACCGGGATTTACAGTTTTAACTACATGCTCCCGGCAGCTGGCGTTCGCGGGGCGGCAATTACCCGAACCGCAGGTCGTTATTTTGAACGACTGGTCAGCCACGATGCGACGTTTCGTGTATTGCAGCATTTGCGTATTTACACCTTCAGCAAATTGCTGCCGCTCTCCCCTGCTGGCCTGTCCCGTTATGGACAAGGTGAATTGCTTAACCGCGTGGTGGCGGATGTCGACACGCTCGATCATCTCTATTTGCGCGTGCTCTCCCCGCTGGTGGGTGCGTTTGTCGTTATTGTGGTGGTCACGCTAGGATTGAGCGTTCTCGATCTCACGCTCGCCATCACTCTTGGCGGCATTATGCTGCTTACTCTGTTCATCTTGCCCCCGTTGTTTTATCAGGCGGGTAAAAGCACCGGGCAGAACCTGACGCATCTGCGCGGGCAATATCGTCAGCAGTTGACCTCCTGGTTACAGGGTCAGGCTGAGCTGACCATTTTTGGCGCCAGTGAACGCTATCGCACACAAATGGAAGCCACCGAATTACAGTGGCACGAAGCGCAGCGTCGTCAGTCCGAATTAACGGCCTTGTCTCAGGCTGTCATGCTACTGATTGGCGCTCTGGCTGTAGTGATGATGTTATGGATGGCTTCAGGTGGTGTAGGCGGAAACACACAACCTGGCGCACTGATAGCGTTGTTTGTGTTCTGCGCGCTGGCCGCTTTCGAAGCATTAGCACCCGTCACCGGCGCATTTCAGCATCTCGGCCAGGTGATTGCTTCAGCGCTACGTATTACCGAACTGACCGAACAGCAGCCGGAAGTCACCTTCCCGGATACGGAATCTACTGTTTCAGAACAGATTACTCTGACATTGCGTGAGGTGTCTTTCAGCTATCCTGGGCAAACGCAAAAAGCGCTGGACACCCTTTCTTTGCTCGCTAAACCCGGTGAACACATTGCGATTCTGGGTCGGACAGGCTGTGGGAAATCAACGTTACTGCAGTTATTGACCCGTGCATGGGATCCACAAAGCGGCGAAATTCTGATTAACGATCGTCCGATTTCAACGCTGAACGAAGCCGCATTGCGTCAATGCATCAGCGTCGTACCACAACGAGTGCATCTGTTCAGTGCGACATTGCGCGATAACCTGCTGCTGGCTGCGCCACACGCCAGCGATGAAGCGCTATCCGCGATGCTGTGCCGCGTCGGTCTGGACAAACTGCTTGAGGGTGATGGACTCAACGCCTGGTTAGGTGAAGGTGGTCGACAGCTTTCTGGCGGCGAACTCCGTCGTCTGGCTATCGCGCGAGCCTTGCTGCACGATGCGCCGCTGATGCTTCTGGATGAACCGACTGAAGGTCTGGATGCGACAACGGAAAGCCAAATGCTTGAATTGATTAACGATGTGATGTGCAATAAAACCGTACTCATGGTCACACATCGCCTGCGCGGACTGTCGCGATTTAATCAAATAATAGTGATGGACAACGGACGCATAATTGAGCAAGGTAATCACGCAGATCTGTTAGCCAGGCAGGGGCGTTATTACCAGTTTAAGCAACGTCTGTAAGCTATTATTGAACGATCCAACTCGCGTAGTGGAGTTTCGCTGTCATGCGCCTGGTGCAACTGTCCCGCCATTCTATCGCCTTCCCCTCACCGGAAGGCGCTTTACGCGAGCCTAACGGTTTGTTGGCGCTGGGGGGCGATCTCAGCCCTGCGCGCCTGCTAATGGCCTACCAACGCGGTATTTTCCCGTGGTTTTCCCCTGGCGACCCTATCCTCTGGTGGTCGCCCGACCCACGCGCCATTCTTTGGCCTGACAAATTTCACGTAAGTCGCAGCATGAAGCGCTTTCATAAACACTCACCGTATCGCGTGACGCTCAATTACGCGTTTGGTCAGGTCATTGAAGGATGTGCAAACGACCGGGAAGAAGGCACCTGGATAACGCATGATGTCGTGGATGCCTATCATCGGCTGCATGAACTTGGACACGCGCACTCTATTGAAGTATGGCGGCAAAATGAATTAGTCGGCGGGATGTACGGCGTTGCGCAAGGTACCCTTTTTTGCGGTGAATCGATGTTCAGTCGCCAGGAAAATGCCTCCAAAACCGCACTGCTTGTTTTTTGCGCCGAATTTATCCGTCAGGGCGGAAAATTAATCGATTGCCAGGTGTTAAATACCCATACCGCGTCACTGGGAGCCGTTGAGACTCCGCGCAGGGACTACCTTGAACATTTAAGCAGGCTACGCCAGCAGCGCCTACCGAGCCACTTCTGGGTGCCCAGGACGTTATTTTCGCCTCAGGAGTGAATGTTTTCGGCACATTTTTTGTCGGGGTGTTATAATTGGTGCCGCAGAGTCGGTTTAGCCCATTACCCCGCCGCCGTTAAGGAACAGTTCGCGTCAGGCAACGCCTATCGTTTATCTCATCGTTCCCTTACACGTTGCGCTTTTAGTGCGGCTTTGTTGTGTGCGGTTAGAGTAATGCGCCAAACCCGATTTGCTGCGTTTTAAACGCACAAATCTTTACTTATTAAAAGAACTTCGGCATTATCTTGCCGGTTCAAATTACGGTAGTGATACCCCAGAGGATTAGATGGCCAAAGAAGACAATATTGAAATGCAGGGTACCGTTCTCGATACGTTACCTAATACCATGTTCCGCGTAGAGTTAGAAAACGGTCACGTGGTTACTGCACACATCTCCGGTAAAATGCGTAAAAACTATATCCGCATCCTGACGGGCGACAAAGTGACTGTTGAACTAACCCCGTACGACCTGAGCAAAGGCCGCATTGTCTTCCGTAGTCGCTGATTGTTTTAACGCCCGAATGGCGTCCAGATAATAAAAGGTCGGTTTAACCGGCCTTTTTTGTTGGCTGATATTACGTATTTAATCCTCGTTCATTCGTGCATATTCTTCCGTGAGGAAATCCACCAATGCACGAACCGACGGCAATAACCCCCTGCGCGATGGAAAGACCGCGTGAATGATCTCTCGCTTTGGTTCCCAACCGTCGAGTAATGCCACCAGCTCGCCCGCCGCTATTTGCTCTTTTACCATCAATTGCGGGAGCTGAACGACCCCTACACCTGCCACTGCCGCTTCGCGTAAAGCCAGCATGTCGGTGGTGATCATACGCGGTGTGAAATGCACCTCCGCACGCGCGCCCTGTGGGCCAAATAATTCCCAGCGATGCACATGCTTACCCGTGGCCAGGCTCAGACCCGGCCATCGGGTCAGCTCCGCTGGCGCATGTAAAGTGCCCATCTGCTCGATCAATCGCGGGCTGGCATACAGGCGATGCCCCCTGTCAGCAAGTACACGCATTACCAGATCGCTATCCTCAAAAGGACGGGGTCTGACGCGAATCGCGACATCAAGGCCTTCACCAACGACGTCCACACGGCGGTTAGTGGCCTCCAGTTGTACGGATACGTCAGGATAACGCGCCATAAAACGGGCAAGCATGGCGCCGACATGCACGTGCAGTAAAGTGACCGGACAGGTCAGCTTCACAATACCTCGCGGCTCTACCTGCAACGCCGCAATGGCATCCTGCGCTGCCTGTGCTTCCACCAGCATAGCCTTACAGTGTTCGTAGAACGTTTGTCCAACTTCAGTAACATTAAACTGCCGGGTGGTTCGCTGAATCAATCGCACCCCCAGCTTCTCCTCCAGTTGTGCAATTCGACGGCTCAGTTTTGATTTCGGTTCATCGAGCGCCCGACCGGCCGCAGCGAATCCTCCTTCTTCAACGACGTGAACAAACCACGCGAAATCATTGAGATCCGGCTTAGTCATCTTATTGTCCTATTTATGAGACTGTGAAGGCTATTTTAGCTACTACTCAGTTCTCTGTCATGAATATAAGCTTATTCACATCAAGATAACGCCACTGAGGAGACACATATGAAACAAGTAACAGGCGTCTACACCGCACCTCGCCCACACTGGGTTGGCGATGGATTCCCGGTTCGCTCGATGTTCTCTTACCAGTCTCATGCTGAACAGTTAAGTCCGTTCCTGCTGCTGGATTACGCCGGGCCACATACCTTTACCCCAGGTAATGAAAAACGTGGCGTGGGTGAACACCCTCACCGTGGTTTCGAAACGGTGACCATCGTTTACAGCGGTGAAGTTGAACATCGTGACTCAACCGGCCGCGGTGGGATTATCGGCCCAGGCGACGTGCAGTGGATGACTGCAGGTGCAGGCATTTTACACGAAGAATTCCATTCGCCGGAATTTACCCAGAAGGGTGGCGAGCTGGAAATGGTGCAACTTTGGGTCAACCTACCAGCGAAAGACAAAATGACCGTCCCCGGATATCAGGGCATTAGTCGTGATGTTATCCCTACTGTCGCGCTGCCAGATGACGCCGGCACTCTCCGTGTCATTGCGGGCAGTTATCAGGAGACAAAAGGTCCGGCTCATACCTTCTCACCGCTAAATGTCTGGGATATGCGTCTGCAGCGTAATCATCAGTTCACGCTGTCTCAGCCGGAAGGATGGAGCACCGCACTGGTCGTACTGAAAGGCAACATCACCGTAAACGGCACCACCCCCGTTAGCGAGGCACAGCTGGTGGTGTTAAGCCAGCAGGGTAAAACATTGCATATTGAAGCCAGTAGCGATGCCAGCGTCTTGCTGTTGTCAGGCGAGCCGTTGAATGAGCCGATTGTGGGTTACGGTCCGTTTGTCATGAACACGAAACAAGAAATCGCAGAAGCCGTACGCGATTTTAACTCCGGCCGCTTTGGCCAAATCTGAATCAAAGGAGAATACTATGTCCAGCCCTGCAAACTTTAATGGTTCACGCCCGGTCATCGATGTAAATGATTCCGTTATGCTGCTTATCGATCACCAGAGCGGACTTTTCCAGACCGTAGGTGATATGCCAATGCCAGAACTGCGCGCACGCGCTGCCGCGCTGGCTAAAATGGCCTCTTTGGCGAAGATGCCGGTGATTACCACCGCATCAGTACCGCAGGGACCGAACGGCCCGTTGATCCCTGAGATCCACGCCAATGCGCCTCATGCTCAATACGTGGCGCGTAAAGGTGAAATCAACGCCTGGGATAACGAAGATTTTGTAAAAGCCGTGAAAGCGACCGGTCGTAAGACGCTGATTATCGCCGGTACCATCACCAGTGTTTGCATAGCTTTCCCGGCCATTAGTGCGGTTGCGGAAGGTTACAAAGTGTTCGCCGTTATCGATGCTTCCGGTACCTACAGTAAAATGGCGCAGGAAATTACCCTGGCACGTGTCGTTCAGGCAGGCGTAGTACCGATGGATACCGCCGCCGTTGCTTCAGAACTGCAGGGTACATGGAACCGTGAAGATGCCGCAGAGTGGGCAGAAGTGTACACGAAAGTATTCCCGGCATATCAGCTGCTGATTGAGAGCTACAGCAAAGCTCAGGAAGTCGTCACCAACGGTGAAAAACTGGACTCTCAGCGCTAATCCTCTCCCCCACGCCTGTCCGGGTGGGGGAATATGTACATTGCGTAACCAAACGAATATGAACATGTAAATTCTGCTTGACCGTTTTAGCGCAACTCCCTATAGTAGCGCCCCGTTGCCCCCCATGTGGTCAGGCAGCAATACAATATGGTGAGGTGTCCGAGTGGCTGAAGGAGCACGCCTGGAAAGTGTGTATACGGCAACGTATCCGGGGTTCGAATCCCCGCCTCACCGCCATATTTTAAGAAGAGCTCGTACGAAAGTACGGGCTTTTTTTTCGCATGTTGCATAGCCAGGTGGGGATGAGAAGCCCCGACTGGGGTTCGACTACTGGCGCAGCCAGTTGGACAGACCGGGAGCGCAGCGAACGGGCTGCCCCGTAGGGGCGAGCAAAGCGAGTCAATCCCCCCCTCACCGCCATATTCGAGAAAGAGCTCGTACGAAAGTACGGGCTTTTTTTTCGCCTGTTGCACATCTCCGGGGGATGAGACTCCCCGACCGGGGTTCGACTACTGGCGCAGCCAGTTGGACAGACCGGGAGCACAGCGAACGGGCTGCCCCGTAGGGGCGAGCAAAGCGAGTCAATCCCCGCCTCACCGCCATATTCGAGAAAGAGCTCGTACGCAAGTACGGGCTTTTTTTTCGCATGTTGCATTTGCCGGATGCGGTGCAAGCACCTTATCCTGCCTACGAATAACCCACAGCCTGATAAGCAAAGCACCATCAGGCATGGCAGTTATTGTCGGCTGAGCAGCGTTAACACTTCATAATGCGCGGTGTGTGGGAACATATCGAAAAGCTGGACGCGTTCAATGCGATACCCTGGCAACTCGCGAATATCCTTCGCCATGGTTTGCGCATTACAGCTGGAATAAACAATAAAACGTGGCGCCATTTGGGAAAGAAAATCGCACAGCGGTTTGCCAATCCCGCGACGCGGCGGATTCACCAGCACCAGGTCCGGCACTTCCCCCTGAGCGGTAGCAAACTGAGTTGAGTCCAGCGCCTGAAAATGCAGATTCTGCAACCCAAGCTCCTGCGCTGACTGCTTCGCGCAGGTAATCGCCTCTGGCGCGATTTCAATCCCCGTCAGTTTCATCTGCGGCGTAGCGCAATGCAGACCAAAACCCCCGACGCCGCAAAACAGATCCCACATGTGATTAACCGGAAGCTGACGCACCCAGTCGCGCGCCGTGGCATATAACTGTCCCGCCACCACTGGGTTAGTCTGGAAGAAGCTCTGCGGGCGGATCCACAACGGCACATCATTAAAACGTTCGGCCAGCGCCTGCTGTTCGGTCAGGAAGATTTCTGTCTCCCCTTCCATAATCGCCATATGCACAGGCTGGATATTGACGCTAATGACTTTTAGCTGCGGTAGCTGTGCCTGCAGCCACAGCAGCGCCGTACGCAGTTGTGCCAGTTTCGCGTCAGAACGTAAAACAAAACGCAGCATCATGCCACCGTCAAACTGGCTTTCCGTTAACAGCAGATATTTAAGCTCACCCCGTTTGCGGGCCACGTTGTAAGGCGTAAGCCCCGCGCGGGCAATAAACGGCTTTAGCGCGGTAAACACGGGCGAAAAAGAAGCGGGATACAGCGGACAATCGCACAAATCTTCAGGTGTACCGTCGCGATGCAGCATGCCCAGCAATGGTTTTTCCACGCTGCCGCTGACCACCATTTTGGCTTTATTTCGAAACGCGTTTTCCGCACCACCGATCGGTGCACACCATTCCCCGACCGAAAAATCGGCCAGCAGATGCTGGAGATCGGCTGTTTTTGCAGAGAGTTGTTCGGCGATGGGCTGCGTTATCCACTGACAAGAGCGGCAGCGTTCGGCGTCATAAAGTGCGCACTGCATACAAAAACCTACAAATTAACAGGGGGCGAAGATTATATACCCGTCATACTTCAAGTTACAGGTGTGTTGGCTGTGCTCACTCACCCCAGTCACTTACTTATGTAAGCTCCTGGGGATTCATTCACTTGCCGCCTTCCTGTAACTCGAATTATTTAGGGTATGCGCGTTATTGCAAACGGAAAAACCGCCTGCTGGACGCAGGAATAAACAGCAGCAGCAACACCAGCATATCCGGCAATTTTTGCATCACCAGCGTATGCAGGATTTCACGTCTGGACTCCCCCGCAATACTGAACAGTTCCGGATATCCGTAGCCCAGCGAAGCCGCCCACAGATAAATGCTAGCGATAACCTGGGTCAGCAGGTAGATCCAGCGCGCCCAGTTTCGTCCTTTGACCAGCGAAAATGCGCAGTAAATTTCGACAAACAGCAGCACCAGGCTACCCAGAAACACCAGCGTCAAATTCCAGGTCTGCACACTGCGATGAATAAACTCACTGGTTCCACGAAAACCAAGCGTATTAAAAATCATCAACAGATCGAGACAGCGGATCATGATGATAGCCAGCGCCGCCACCTGCACTAAAGCAGGGACGTTTAAGCGAGCATGTGATGTGGATGATTTCTTAAAAAATCCCAACGCGTCGTCTTCCATGAAAACGGCGCAACCACCACAGCTGCGCCGTATAGACAGATTGGCAGATTTTAGTTTTTTCAGCCGCGTCTTGCACGTTGGATATCGCGTATCCGTTGTTTTTCTGTTCGTGCCATCAGATACCACGCGATAAATCCGATAATTCCTACCACGCCAAGGATCAGCGTCGCCAGCGCGTTGATCTCCGGGTTAACCCCCATACGTACGCTGGAGAACACCAGCATTGGCAAGGTTGTCGCCCCAGGACCAGAGACAAAGCTGGCGATAACCAAATCATCCAGCGATAGCGTAAAGGCCAGTAACCAACCGGAAATGACCGCCGGCATAATCATCGGCAGCGTAATGACGAAAAAGACCTTCAGCGGCGTCGCGCCAAGATCCATCGCCGCTTCCTCAATGGAGTGATCCAGCTCGCGCAAACGCGATGAAATCACCACCGCGACGTACGCCGTACAGAAGGTGACGTGCGCCAGCCAGATGGTCAACATACCGCGATCTGCCGGCCAGCCGATGGCGTGAGCCAACGCCACAAATAGCAGCAGCAGCGACAAACCGGTAATAACATCCGGCATGACCAGCGGCGCGGTGATCATAAAGGCGAAACCATTCGAACCACGAAAACGACCAAAGCGCACCATCACTACGGCAGCAATCGTACCAAGAATAGCTGCCATCGTCGCAGCACAGGCAGCAATCGTTAAACTCATGCCGACAGCACTCATCATTGCAGTATCGTGGAAAAGTTCACCGTACCAGCGTGTTGACCACCCCGCCCACACCGTCACCAGCTTGGAGCTGTTAAACGAATAGATAACTAACATCAGCATGGGGGCGTACAGGAACGTAAACCCCACGACCAGGATAAAGATCCGCCACGGCGAGCGAACGACCGGCAAGTTATTCATCCGTGTTCCCCCACGCTTTTTTGCTGATACTTATGAAACCACATGATTGGCACAATCAGTAACAGCAACATGATGATGGCAACCGCAGACGCCACCGGCCAGTCGCGGTTATTGAAAAACTCCTGCCATAGCACGCGGCCGATCATTATGCTGTCAGGCCCCCCAAGCAGTTCCGGAATAACAAATTCCCCTACCGCCGGGATAAACACCAGCATTGAACCGGCGATAATCCCGCCTTTGGTCAACGGCACAATCACGCTAAAAAAGGTTTTCAACGGCCGTGCCCCCAGATCCAGCGCAGCTTCCACCAGCGAATAGTCAATGCGCGTCAGTGCGGTATAAATCGGCAGTACCATAAAGGGCAAATAGGCATAAACAATGCCGATATAAACCGCCAGGTTGGTATGCAGGATCGTCAATGGCTGATCGATAACGCCCAGCCACATCAGGAAGTTGTTCAGCACCCCGTTATTTTTCAGGATACCCATCCAGGCATAGACGCGAATCAAGAAAGAGGTCCAGGACGGTAAGATCACCAGCAACAGCAGAATATTACGCGTTGAGGGTTTACTGTGCGCGACGGCCCATGCCAGCGGGTATCCCAGCAGCAGGCAACAGATTGTCGAAATCCCCGCCACCTGTAACGATTGCAGATAGGCATCGAAATAGAGCGGATCGTCCGTCAGTTGCAGGAAGTTGCCTAAGTTGAGCGTGATGGATAACTGATCATCAGCCCATGAAACAAGGTCGGTATAGGGTGGAATAGCGCGCGCCATTTCAGCCAAACTGATTTTGAAGACAATCAGAAAAGGCAGCAAAAACAGGAGCAGCAGCCACACATACGGCAGCGCGATCACCAGCTTGCGACCATGTTTCATTTGCAACTGCGACATATACAGCGTGAAACGGCTCGCTTTTTCGGCACGTGCCGGAGGTTCAAGTGTACTCATCTTTACTCCTTAAACCGTCAACACCACACAGCTGTCCGCATCCCAACACAAACGTACCTCTTCACCCCAGGTCGGTAGCCCCTTGCGATAGCGATGTTCGTTTTGCAGCTGGGCACTCAACATCTGGCCGCTTTTTAAACGCACGTGATACACAGACAAATCACCCAGGTAGGCAATATGCACCACCTCGCCCACCGCAAAGTTATAACCCTCTGGCGGAGGGGCTTCGCAGAGCATGATTTTTTCCGGGCGCAGCGCAACATACACCGGGACGTTATCGACAACAGATGCATCGGCGTCCACCTTCAGCGGATGCACCAGTCCTGGAGACTCAATCACCAGACCATCTTCCTGACGTTCTTTTAGCAGTCCCTCAAAAACGTTTACTGAACCGATAAATTCAGCGCTGTAGCGGGTGGTCGGGTGCTCGTAGATCTCTTCCGGCTCGCCAATCTGCACAAATTTTCCGCGGTTCATGATGGCTATACGGCCCGCCATGGTCATGGCTTCTTCCTGGTCGTGCGTCACCATCACGCAGGTCACCCCTACGCGCTCAAGAATATCAACCACTTCCAGCTGCATGCGGTCACGCAGTTTTTTATCCAGCGCGCCCATCGGTTCATCCAGTAACAGCAACTTGGGGCGTTTGGCCAGGCTCCGGGCCAGTGCCACACGTTGACGCTGACCGCCTGAAAGCTGATGCGGCTTCCGTTTGGCGAACTCCTGCATGTGCACCAGCCCGAGCATCTCATTCACCCGGCTAGCGATTTCCGCTTTCGGTAGCTTGTCCTGCTTGAGTCCAAAGGCAATATTCTGTTCCACCGTCATGTGTGGAAACAGAGCGTAGGACTGAAACATCATATTTATTGGGCGCAGATAAGGTGGAACATGCGCCAGATCGACACCGTCCAGCATGATTTGCCCGGTAGTCGGCAACTCAAACCCCGCCAGCATGCGCAACAGGGTTGATTTACCACAACCGGACGCACCAAGCAGGGCAAATATTTCGCCTTTGTAGATAGTGAGATTGACGTCATCGACGGCGTGCTGACCGTCAAATGATTTCGTCAGGTTGCGAATTTCAAGCAGCGGGGTCAGCGCCTTGCGGATTTTCGCTTGTGGGCGTGGGGTTGCATCATTCACTCAAGTGCTCTCCGGCATAAAACAAAGAAACGGTGCAAATAACGCACCTTACTGGTGCGTATTGCCGGGTTTTGTGTGTTCGGGATCACGACATCCCCGGCAGGCACAAGCACCGCCGGGTCGTGTCCCGATCATCGGGTTATTTTCCGCTTTTCACCTTCGTCCAGGCGCGGGTACGTACACGATCGATCTTCGGATCCTGCACTTTCAGTGTGAACAGTTTGGCGCGCACGTCCGCTGGTGGATAGATACCAGGGTTATCACGCACTTCCGGGCTGACCAGAGCCGTCGCTTCTTTGTTAGCATTGGCGTAGAACACGTGGTCGGAAATATGCGCAATCACATCAGGGCGCAGCAGGTAGTTGAGGAACTGGTAGGCTTCGTCTTTGTTTTTCGCATCTGCAGGCATCGCGAACACATCAAAGAACGCCATCGCCCCCTCTTTGGGAATCGAGAAGGAGATATTGACGCCATTTTTCGCTTCTTTCGCACGGTTTGCGGCCTGCCATACATCCCCTGCCCAGCCAATCGCGACACAGGTATCACCATTTGCCAGATCGTTAATGTATTGCGAAGAGTGGAAATAACGGATATTCGGACGCAGTTTCAACAGCAAATCGGTTGCCGGCCCGGTGTAATCATCCGCTTTGGTACTGTTTGGATCTTTACCCAAATAGTTCAGCACAGTAGCAAACACTTCTTCAGGCGCATCGAGGAAAGAGACACCACAGCTTTTGAGTTTTTCCAGATTCTCCGGTTTCAGGATCAAATCCCAGCTGTTAACCGGGGCATCCGCACCCAGCACCGCTTTAACTTTATCCACGTTGTAGCCAATACCGGTGGTTGCCCACATATACGGCATAGCAAACTTATTGTCTGGATCGTGTTTACCCACCAGTTTCAGCAGTTCAGGGTCGAGATTTTTCCAGCCAGGCAGTTTGCTCTTATCCAGGGGCTGGAAAACGCCCGCGGTCAGTTGCCGTTCGAGGAAACTGGCTGACGGAACAACGAGGTCAAAACCGGTGCTGCCAGCCATGAGCTTACCTTCCAGCACCTCATTGGAGTCAAATACATCATAAATGACTTTAATGCCGGTCTCTTTCTCAAAATTAGCCACCGTGTCCGGAGCAATATAGTCAGACCAGTTATAAATATGCAGTGTTTTTTGTTCAGCAGCGAGCGTGCCGGCAGAGACGGCCATCAGAGCACCTGCAACCAGGCCTGATAACCATTTTTTATTTAAGGCGGTCATAATCTCTTTCCTTCTGAAAGTCCGTTAACAAACGAACAAAAAAGTCACACTCTAATGATATGCAAGAAATGTGCATATTATTTCATGCGGCATCAATGAAAGAGAGGTCTCTCTCCCCGCCGCTATTGCTCGCTGATATCCGCTGACTCATTCAACATGCATACAGCTACAGATAGCTCATAATGGGCAAATTGAACGGTGACGTTTACAAGCCTTGCAAGAATAACTTTAGCCAGGATTCGAGGATATAGCCCAGATAAAAAAACGTCTTTTATCAATTTTTTATGCAGGTTTTGTCTATGACGTAAAGCGATAGAGACTAAATCGAAGTGAATAATTCTTTAAGAAAAGGTTAAATGCAGAATAAAAACATGAAATACGCAACCGCTCTGGCAGCGGCTGCGCTATAGATACCCAAAATCAGGAACGATTAGTGGAGGAAATGAACCTCTGCATTGCTGTTTTGCCCGTCTTCTTCGGCATTAAACAACAACTGATGTGCCCCGGCTTCAAGGATCACCATCGATATCTGTTCTTCGCTCTGACGCACAAAACATTCAAACTGTTCAAACGTCACACCCGGCATAACGGATAAAGACTGGCAAACCACCAGCTTTGGCAGATTATCATCCTGCATATCCAGAAAGGCTTTTACCGTCAGCGAGCTGGCATTGATAGCGGACAGATCGGCGGCCAGCGGCAGCAGTGCTGAAGGTCTGACTTCCGCCATCGCGGAAAACAGAATGACGTTATCCACCAGATCAATTTTTGCATCAAAAATGCCGTCGAAGTTCTGCATGTGCGGTAAATGCAGCGCCTGACAGGTATCACATTCAAAAAAACTCATGCCCAGGTCGTCGAGCCATTGACGCAACGTATCCAGAGTGGGAACGACCAGTGATGTCATAATAATGTGCGACCTCTATTGATGAAAAAATTACCGGCACAGCTTACGCAAAAAGACCGTGTCATACCACGATCGCTATCGATATTGCGTTTAGCCGCCGATTTTAAGACAAAATTCAGGAGTAGCATGACGCTCGATCCACTGGATCATTCGCGCGGCAATATCTATCCCTGTGGTTTTCTCCACGCCTTCCAGCCCTGGAGAGGCGTTGACCTCCATAACCAGCGGCCCGCGTTCTGCACGCAGGATATCGACGCCAGCAACATCAAGCCCCATCGTGCGGGCCGCTTTAAGCGCAATGTCCCTTTCCTGCAGCGTGATATTGGCAATCGTAGCAACTCCGCCGCGATGCAAGTTAGAACGGAAATCGCCCTCTTTAGCCCGCCGCTCAATCGCCGCAACCACCTCATCGCCCACCACGAAACAGCGAATATCTCGCCCCTTCGCCTCTTCGATATATTCCTGGACCAGAATATGGGCATTCAGACCACGAAATGCATCCACTACGCTCTCTGCGGCCTGGCGCGTTTCGGCCAATACCACACCGATGCCTTGAGTCCCCTCCACCAGCTTCACCACCAGCGGCGCACCACCGACCATATCAATCATATCGCTGGTATCGTCCGGCGAGTGGGCTATTCCGGTAATCGGCAGGTCAATACCCTGTCGCGCCAACAGTTGTAACGAGCGTAGCTTATCGCGTGCGCGGGTAATCGCTACTGACTCATTCAGCGGGTAGCTACCCAGCATCTCAAACTGACGTAATGCCGCCGTACCGTAGAAGGTAATGGCTGAGCCAATTCTTGGAATGACCGCGTCAAAATGGGGAAGCTGGCGGCCTTTATAATGGATAGAAGACGCTGCCGGGCTAATGTTCATATAACAAGAAAGAGGATCGATAACTTCAACCAGGTGACCGCGTTGCATCGCCGCTTCACGCAGGCGTTTGCAAGAATAGAGCGTTCCATCCCGGGACAAAATGGCAATTTTCACCCTGCACCTCTCTAAAAGACCTGGTAAAAGCTGGCGTATCATACACTGGGTTAAACGCTTTAGCGCGTCGCCCATCCCTGTTTATGTAAATATTCCAGGATAAAGGGACGGCTTTCTTTAATGATGGTGCGGCGAATATGATCGCTCCAGGTATCGCGACGCGTGTTGCTACCACGGGTCAGATAGTACTGCGCAAGCTGTTCATCATATTGCGACAAAACACCCTGATCGAGCGGCTGGTACTGGTTTTCATGCACCACCAGTGTAGCTGGCAGCCGTGGCTTGATGTCCGGGTTATCCGCAGGCCAGCCAAGACACAGGCCAAACAGCGGCAAAACATGCTTCGGCAGCGTCAGTAATTCCGTTACCGGCTCAATATTGTTGCGCAGACCGCCAATGAACACACCGCCAAGCCCCAGCGATTCCGCCGCTGTCAGCGCATTTTGCGCCATCATCGCCGTATCAACCACGCCAAGCAACAGTTGCTCCGCCAGCCCCAGTTGCGCATCGGGGCAAATCTGCAAATGGCGATTAAAATCAGCGCAAAACACCCAGAACTCGGCGGCCTGTGCGACGTGCTTTTGTCCGCCGGATAAGGTCACCAGGGACGCACGCAGATTTTGATCGGTAATACGAATTATCGTCGTGCACTGCAAAAAACTTGAGCTTGATGTCCCTTGAGCGGCAGCAATAATCGCCTCACGCTGTGCGTCCGAAATACTTTCATCGGTGAAATGGCGAATGGACCGGTGGCTGCGAAGTAAATCAATGGTTGGAGTCATCTTTTTTTTCTCTGGCTGAATGGGAAGAAGCGTCGGGAGCACGCGACATCAGCTGCGGTGCCAACAGCTGCGCAATGCGCAACATCAATACCACCGCGGCGGGAAGCATCAACAGCACACCCAGAAATATCATTACCACACAGGCCAATGGCCCGTTTAGCGGTGCGGGTAAGGTGAGATAATCGTTAAGCGACAGCAGCGCCAGCGATAACAAAACCATCCCGATGATTTCCAGAATCAATACGCTTTTGGGTAACACGCCCACTGTGCGCATAGGTGCCTCCCGATAAATGGCGCTTAGTGTAAAACGTTCCGACAGCCCATGTTTAACAAAAATGCGGTTTGAAAAACGAAGGCATAGACTAAGGATATCAAAGCAACAGGCTGAACCTGCTTTCCATCCGTCACAAATCGCGGCATCATAACAACATTCGCCATCTGGCCTGATAAGTTCGAGGAGAGAGAGATGTTTGCTGTTATTTTTGGTCGCCCAGGGTGCCCGTATTGCGTGCGCGCAAAAGAATTAGCAGAAAAATTAAGCAATGAGCATGATGATTTTAACTTCCGCTACATTGATATCCATGCCGAAGGTATTACGAAAGCCGATCTGGAAAAAACGGTAGGTAAGCCAGTTGAGACCGTTCCGCAGATTTTCGTTGATCAACAACACATCGGCGGCTGCACGGATTTTGAAGCGTGGGCAAAAGAGAATATGAATCTGTTCGCCTGATAGCTGTTTCTACGCCCTCCGCTGGAGGGCGTCATCAGTTTTTTTTCCGCCGCTGACGCTGGTTGAATAAGCTACTGATAAATAAAAAACACAATGCCCCAAGCGCACACCAAAACACGGCACTGAACAGCCATGCCAGCTCTTGCCACAGTGAACGCGTCGGCATAAAAACGAACCGCATCAGTAACAAGCAACACGGCGCAGCCAGTATTGCACCAAGAAGGGGTTTGAGCACTTCCCGACGGTGGGAGAAAAAGCTTGCCACAGCGCCAGGCAGTATAAAAAACAACAACCCGACCTCAGGATGCCCAGCCGCTCTAAATGCGCCTTTCATATTCAGCGTCAATGAAAGACACACTACAATAAAGAGCACAAAGCAGCAGATCGCACCCGCCCAACTTTGCTTATGTTTCAATCGTTCCTCCTGACATCCTCTCTATCGAACACTCTTTTCGCCCGCAGGCGTCCAGTCAGATAAAGTTACTCGGCATTCCATGCCAAAAACACACCCACACGATTCTTATAGCCGTTGATACGTAATGAGATTAAACTAGCCGCATATATTGTTGTGCTGCATTATTTGGGGCTGTGTACGATGCTGTCGCCCCTTAATTTCTGGCAAAAACATTAGCGTAAATTGCCATTTCTTTCAATAGCTTACTAGTAAACAAGAAGTTAGCCTCCGTGAATATAAACGTCGCAGATTTGTTAAATGGGAATTACATCCTGTTATTATTTGTGGTCCTGGCTCTGGGCCTGTGTCTGGGTAAATTACGCCTGGGTTCAGTCCAACTCGGTAATTCCATTGGCGTTTTAGTGGTCTCCCTATTATTAGGTCAGCAGCACTTTAGTATTAACACTGACGCATTAAATCTTGGCTTTATGCTGTTTATTTTTTGTGTCGGGGTGGAAGCCGGTCCCAACTTTTTTTCGATTTTTTTTCGCGATGGGAAAAATTACCTGATGCTTGCACTGGTGATGGTCGGTAGCGCACTGCTGATCGCCCTGGGGCTGGGTAAGCTATTTGGCTGGGATATCGGCCTGACGGCAGGCATGTTGGCTGGTTCAATGACGTCTACGCCCGTTCTGGTCGGCGCGGGCGATACTTTGCGCCATTCAGGAATGGAAGGTACACAGCTATCCACCGCCCTTGATAACCTGAGTCTGGGTTACGCCCTCACCTATTTAATTGGGTTGGTCAGTCTGATTGTGGGTGCGCGCTATCTGCCAAAACTGCAGCATCAGGATCTGCAAACCAGTGCCCAACAAATCGCGCGTGAGCGCGGGCTGGACACTGATGCCAACCGTAAGGTTTATCTGCCGGTGATCCGCGCCTACCGTGTCGGCCCTGAGCTGGTTGCATGGGCTGATGGGAAAAATCTGCGCGAGCTGGGCATCTATCGCCAGACCGGTTGTTATATTGAACGCATCCGCCGCAACGGTATTTTGGCCAACCCGGACGGTGACGCAGTGCTGCAAATGGGCGATGAAATTGCCTTAGTGGGCTATCCGGATGCACATGCTCGCCTCGACCCCAGTTTCCGTAACGGTAAAGAGGTGTTCGATCGCGATCTGCTCGATATGCGTATCGTCACCGAAGAGATTGTGGTGAAAAACCACAATGCCGTAGGTCGTCGTCTGGCCCAGTTGAAGCTGACTGACCATGGCTGCTTCCTGAACCGCGTGATCCGCAGCCAGATCGAGATGCCCATTGACGACAACGTCGTACTGAATAAAGGCGACGTATTACAGGTCAGTGGCGATGCGCGCCGTGTGAAAACCATTGCCGATCGTATCGGCTTTATTTCAATTCACAGCCAGGTGACCGATCTGCTGGCTTTCTGCGCGTTCTTTATTATTGGCCTGATGATCGGGATGATCACCTTCCAGTTCAGTAACTTCAGCTTCGGTATCGGCAACGCGGCCGGGTTGCTCTTTGCCGGAATTATGCTGGGCTTCCTGCGAGCTAACCATCCAACGTTTGGCTACATCCCTCAAGGTGCGCTGAACATGGTCAAAGAGTTTGGCCTGATGGTCTTTATGGCTGGTGTCGGTTTAAGCGCAGGTAGCGGCATTGGTAATGGCCTCGGCGCAGTAGGTGGCCAGATGCTGATTTCAGGTCTGATTGTCAGCCTGGTTCCAGTGATCATCTGTTTCTTGTTTGGGGCTTATGTATTGCGCATGAACCGGGCCCTGCTGTTCGGGGCGATGATGGGAGCGCGTACCTGTGCGCCAGCAATGGAAATCATCAGTGATACCGCGCGCAGCAACATTCCGGCTTTAGGCTATGCGGGCACATACGCGATTGCTAACGTTCTGTTGACGCTGGCGGGGACACTCATCGTCATCATCTGGCCTGGCATCGGTTAGAACTGTTTTTTTGCTTTTAATGAAAATTTTTTGCAGGTAAGCAGAACTTTTCTTAAAGGCGTCAGTCATAACTATTGCCACTGCTTTTCTTTGATGTCCCCAATTTGTGGAGCCCATCAACCCCGCCGTTTTGGTTCAAGGTTGATGGGTTTTTTGTTGCCTGAAATTTGCTATCACACCTTTCTCCCACGCAATTCCTCCCAAAATTTGCAGCATGCCGGTTATGGCGCATACTTTTTAATCGGTGCTTAAAGATGACGGGAGTTTACTATGTTGCTTGCTGGAAAGGTTGCGGTGATCTTCGGCGGCAGCGGGGCTATTGGTAGCGCGGTTGCGCAGGCCATGGCACGCGAAGGTGCCCATGTGTACCTGGGTGCGCGCGGTCAGGAAAAGCTTGATTGGGCGGCCAGTCGCCTGCGAATGGCGGGGGCTACTGTCGATACGTTTATCACCGATGTGCTCGACGAGCACGACACCTCAACACAAGTTACCCGCCTGGTACAGCAAATCGGTGGAATTGATGTGGTGGTTAACGCGACCGGCTTTATGCATGAACAAGGCAAGCGCATCGACGCATTATCCCTCTCTGAGTTTATGAGCGGTATCACCCCTTTCCTTTCGGCGCAGTTCAATATCGCAAAAGCCGTAACGCCGCACATGGGCGGCAATCGAGCGGGCGTTATTCTCACCATCGTTGCTCCCGCAGCCCCGATGGCGATGCCAGGGCATCTCGGCCATATTGTTGGCTGCGCAGGAACAGAAGCTTTTATTAAAGCGCTTGCCAGCGAGACGGGACCGATAAACATTCGCGTCGTCGGCGTGCGCTCGCATGCGATTGTGGACGCAGTAGCCGCCGGTTCCTATACCGGGGAGATTTTCACCGCTAAAGCGCAGTCAATGGGTTTAACCGTCGAACAATGGCTAGGCGGTGCAGCACAAAGCACCATGATTGGACGCCTGCCTACGCTTGCACAAATCGCTGAGGTTACAGCCTTTCTGGCTTCAGACCATGCCGGAGCAATGACCGCCACGGTGGTAAATATTACCGGGGGCGCAACCGTAAGCTAATTTACCCGCTCTTTCACGCCATGCGCTGCTGAGAGCCTTTTTTTGCGCTCGGGCGGGAACACAATGCTATACCGCACATAATAACCAACGCGCTGACCAGATGATATGAATGCAGAGTGACGTGCACAAACATCACGCTAAATAATCCGCCACTCAATGGGATCAAGTGTGAATAGATCTCTCCGCGCGTTGCGCCAATGGCGCTAATCCCTTTGTTCCATAACAGATATGACAGCCAGGAAGGAAAGATAACAAGGTATGCCAGCCCAGTAATAACGCCTGTATTTGCATAGCTATTCCAGCCCGGCATACCATTGCGTATCAACGCCAGAGCCAATACTGGAATAAGCACCATCGCGCCTAGCAGGGCGCTCACGGCGACAAAGGCGTTTCCCTTTACCTCAACCGGTTTAATGCGTAAAAAAGCGCAATAGACCGCCCAGCTCAGCGCTGACCCCATCGTCCAGAAATCGCCCTGGTTCAGGTGTTCAAACATCCGCGCATGCATAACATCACCCTGCGATACCAACCAGATAACGCCAACGGTACTGAGGATCACGCCGGCAATATTACGCGCAGAGATCCGCTCTCTAAAAAAGAATTTATTGATTAACAGGACGAGAGCCGGTGTGGTGGACATATAAATCGCCGCATTGAGCGATGTTGTATATTGCAGACCGATATACAACGTTAAGGGAAAAAGAACCTGACCACATAACGCGAGGAACACGATAGTACCAAAGGATTTTCTCATCGCGGGCCACTGCACAGCGATCTGTCGGAAATAAAGCGCCATCAATAGCAATGCGGTAAATATCCAGCGTGCTGCAGATAAAACGATGGGATTAACATCGGCAACCAATATATGGCCGACCACATAGTTCCCACCCCAAAAACAGGCAGCCAGACTGAGTAAAAGATAGGGCATATTTGCGCCTTATTGTCAGGTGTACGGTATGACCACAAGGCTACGGCGGTGTCAGAATGAATGCTAATATAACGTTTTCATCCATGTGCATAGATTAAAACTATGAAATTCACGCTAAGGCAACTTGAATTTTACATCGCACTTGCAGAAACATTACAAATTTCCAAAGCTGCTGCGCGCTGCCATATTTCTCAGTCATCAATGACCATTGCCATGCGGAATCTGGAAGAAGCATTAGACGTGCAGCTATTTGTACGTTACCCCAAAGGCGTGAAGCTCACCGCTGAGGGCGAGCGCTTTCTGGCACATGCCTGCAACATCATCAACAGCAGCCGCTCTGCCGTTGACGCTTTGCATGACCGGAGCGAAATTCTCACCGGCACAGTGCGCATAGGCATTGCCGAAACGCTCTCTGCCTATCTTATCCCGGATATACTCAACGATATTGAACGACGTTTCCCACTGCTGGAGATCGTATTTCATGAGGCCACAGCACCAGAACTGGTACAGGCGCTACGGGCACAGAAGGTCGATTTTTGCCTGCTCCTGACCTCAAATATCAGCCACGACACCGATCTGGAAATCGAAACGTTCATTCGTTCACAACGCCGCCTGTGGACGTCTGTTGGACATCCGCTCCAGAGTCAGCCCTCGATCCACCTTACTGATGTCGTAAAGCAGCCGTTTTTACTGCTGGAAACCGATAAATACCCTGACGTGATCATCGATTACTGGCAGCAGCGTGGCTATACGCCTAATATCTGTTTTCGCAGCAACTCTTTTGAGGCAATAAGAAGCCTGGTCGCTAAAGGCAGAGGAATAACCATTTTATCTGATCTGGTTTATCGCCCGTGGTCGCTGGATGGCCTGCGCGTCATGCACAGAACAATTGATGATTTTATTACCTGGATGGACGTCGGGACGGTAAAAACAGCGGCTCAACCGCTGACAACAGAGGCGATGAAAGTCATCGATTTTTTACGTCAGGCGATTTCCCGCCTCGACAAGCCATTTTAATGATTTTACTTCGGCGGCACGCCAGCAATGCGTTCCACCATCGTCAGAATATCTGCTCGCGATAGCGGTTTTTTGTCCGTGACAAAATGCAGCGTCATGCCTTCAAGAAACGCATCCAGCGCGCGTGCGGTTACCGGCTCGAACCACTGCTCCAGCGTCTGCTGACTGCGTAACATCCAGTTTTGCATAACCGTCTTTAACGCCGGTTTACGACTGGCAAACGCATACAGTTGGTACATGAGTTCCATATTGCCAGGCGTCGTGACCTGGGAGCTATAGATCATGTCGGTAATGGCATGGCAGGCCTGTGACGCATTTTCAACACCGGCAAAAAATGCCTGATATTGCACAGACATGGTGTCAGTAAAACGTGCGAAGGCCTCCATTAAAAGCTCATCTATTCCCGAAAAGTAATAGGTCATTGAGCCCAGCGGCACCTCGGCAATCATGGCGATTTTCCGGTGTGTAACCCCATGAATACCATGGATTAAAACCGCATCCAGCGTGGCCTGGACTATTTTATCCCGTCGTTGTGGATCGTTCGCGCGTCGCACTGCATTACCTCTTCTTGCATTTATGTACAAATGTACACAACCTTGCTAATGTTGTCTTCTTCCCTCTTTTCTTTGGCTCGAATTCATGACTGGCATCTCATCACGCAAAGCCCTAAGACGCCGTATGTGGGCGCTTTTCACGTTCTTCTTTTTACCAGGTTTATTAATGGCTTCCTGGGCGACGCGTACCCCTGCCATCCGAGATATTCTCTCTATTTCCACCGCCGAAATGGGCGCGGTGTTGTTTGGACTCTCAGTTGGCTCGATGAGCGGCATTCTTTGTTCGGCCTGGCTGGTGAAACGATTTGGCACACGAAACGTCATCCGCGCCACCATGTCATGCGCGGTTCTGGGCATGACAATTCTCAGCCTCGCATTATGGTTGCATTCCGCCTGGCTGTTTGCGTTTGGTCTGGGCGTGTTTGGCGCCAGTTTTGGCGCGGCTGAGGTTGCAATCAACGTCGAAGGCGCAGCGGTTGAGCGTGAAATGAACAAAACTGTGCTGCCGATGATGCATGGTTTTTACAGCCTGGGAACGCTGGCTGGCGCAGGCGTTGGCATGGTACTTACCGCCGTCAGCGTCCCGGCGACCGCGCATATTCTGCTGGCGGCGATGGTGGCTATTACCCCTATTTTTATCGCGATTAAGGCTATCCCCGACGGCACGGGTAAGAATGCGACTGACGGTTCGCACGCCGTTGAAAAAGGGTTGCCATTCTATCGCGATATCCAGTTGCTGCTGATTGGCGTCGTGGTGCTGGCGATGGCGTTTGCCGAAGGTTCCGCCAACGACTGGCTGCCATTACTGATGGTTGATGGGCATGGATTTAGCCCGACATCCGGATCGCTGATTTATGCCGGCTTTACGCTCGGTATGACCGTCGGGCGCTTCACCGGTGGCTGGTTCATCGACCGCTACAGCCGTGTGGCAGTAGTCCGCGCCAGTGCACTGATGGGCGCGCTCGGTATCAGCCTGATCATTTTTGTCGACAGCTCATGGGTGGCAGGCGTCTCGGTGATCCTTTGGGGGCTTGGGGCTTCTCTCGGCTTCCCGCTGACCATTTCGGCCGCCAGCGATACCGGCCCTGATGCGCCAACCCGCGTGAGCGTTGTTGCGACTACTGGCTATCTGGCATTCCTGGTCGGCCCGCCGCTGCTGGGCTATTTGGGTGAACACTATGGCCTGCGCAGCGCCATGCTGGTTGTGCTGGCGCTGGTGCTTGTCGCAGCCATCGTTGCGAAGGCTGTGGCTAAACCGGATGTCAAAAATACAACTGTGATGGAGAACGGCTAATGGGTATCAAGTTAATTGCAGTAGACATGGATGGCACGTTTTTAAGTGACCAAAAGACCTATAACCGCGAGCGGTTTATGGCGCAGTACCGTCAAATGAAAGCGCAGGGGATCCGCTTTGTGGTCGCCAGCGGCAATCAGTATTACCAGCTGATCTCTTTTTTCCCCGAACTGGCTGACGAAATCTCATTTGTGGCGGAAAACGGGGGCTGGGTGGTCAGCGAAGGGGAAGATATTTTTAACGGTGAGCTGGCAAAAGACGATTTCCAGACCATCGTGGAGCATCTGCTGACCCGCGCAGACATCGAGATTATCGCCTGCGGTAAAAACAGCGCCTACACCCTGAAGCAATACAGCGATGAGCATAAATCCATCTCTGCCATGTATTATCACCGTCTTGAATTTGTCGATAACTTCGACAACATCAACGACGTATTCTTCAAATTTGGCCTGAATATCTCCGACGATCGCATTCCCCAGGTACAGGCAGATCTTCATCATGCGATCGGCGACATTATGGTACCGGTGCATACCGGATACGGCAGTATCGATTTAATTATTCCGGGTGTTCATAAAGCCAACGGTTTACGCCTGCTGCAACAACGCTGGAATATCAGCGACGATGAGATCGTGGTATTTGGTGATGGTGGAAATGATATTGAGATGCTACGCCAGGCCGGATTTAGCTTCGCAATGGCCAACGCTCACGAACCTGTTGTTCAGGCAGCAAAATATCGTGCGGGTTCGAATAACGAAGAGGGCGTGCTGAATGTTATAGATCGCGTACTAAAAAATGAGGCGCCCTTTACTCATTAACGCATCAGCACAGACGGCAACAACATGACGGCATGATCTATTCATAATCCGCCTCAAATTAACCCACTGGATTATTAACTCCAGTGAATATTTCAGGCGAGCGAATTATGAAAAAAAGTGTACTGATGACAACAGTGTTGCTGGGATTTGCAGGAACAGCATTTGCGCAGAATGTTACTGTTGATGTGCCAAGCGGGTACAAAGTGGTAGTCGTTCCTTCTTCGGTCAACGTTCCGCAGGCGGTCAGTGTCACTACTGCCCCGCAAACGGTTTATGTTGCTCCGGCAGCCACTCCAGCCCCTGTCTACCGCGCACATCCGTATGCGCGTCATGTTGCCAGCGTAGGTGAAGGGATGGTCATTGAGCATCAGATTGACGACCATCACTAATGATTGCAAAGCCCGGAAACCGGGCTTTAACCTTCCCGGGAATTCCCTACCCGTTTATCTTTCAGGAAGATAACCATCAGAATCAACCACAGCACACCGCTCGCCAGATTTAACAGACTGAACAAGCTGTTTCCACCCAGCAGATAAGCATGTTTGCTCAGCTCAATACCGACGGTAAAGATCAGCATTTGCAGCATACCCATTGCTGCGGAAACGGTCCCTTTGCTCATTTCGCTGGCAAACAGCGTCAGGCGCACCAACCCGGCGTTCGCCACGCCAATGCCAAACGCATAAAGACTTAAACCTGCCGTCATCCACAGATACGCATGCGAAGAAACAACCGTGGCCGCGGCGGCAATGATCAATCCCACGGAGATTGGCCAGCCCCCCATGATAATCAGCGAGCGCACCGTGCGGCGTGATGTCAGACGCGCCAGCACCAGGTTACCTGCAATCAGAGCACCAAAAATCGGTACCTGCAGCAGGCCATATTCGTAGCTGCTGAGATGTTCGCCACTGATAATAATGATCGGGGACTGCGCAATCCACGCCAGCAATGGCAGACTGACAAAGCCCAATGCCAGTGCGCCTGCGACAAAACGCACATTCTTTAGCACCAGCTTATAATCTTTGCCCAACTCTTTGATGGAAAGCTTCTCGCCCAGACGGGTAGCCGTTTCCGGCATCGCGCGCTGCAGGCCAAAAAAGGCGATTGCCGCCAGCGCGGCAAACAGGACAAACATACCTTCCCACGGAAGGACATGTACCCAGGCGGCCCCAACCAACGGCCCCAAAAGCGGTGCAATCAATGCTACGTTTGCCATTAGCGCAGTGATTTTAATGCACACCGCTTCTTCAAAGGACTCCTGAATGGCGGCGTAACCTACCGCGCCAATAAAGCACAGGCTGATCCCCTGTAAAAAACGCAGGAAAGTAAATTGCTCAATATTTTGTGCAAACAGCGTTGCGAGGCAGGTCACAATGAACCAAACCACCCCGGTTAACATCACCGGACGACGACCAACACGGTCCGACAGCGGTCCTAACAACCACTGTAAAAACATGCCGCCTGCCAGATAAGCGGTCATAGATGTTGGAACCCAATCCAGACCGGCCTGATATTGCTCCACCACCGCCAACATTCCGGGTTGGATCATATCGTTACCGATATACGTAGAGAATTCGTAAAGCACCAGACAGAGAGGGAAAAGTAATGCCTGACGCCCCAAGCGGGCGCCTGAAGATAAACGGTTCTGCATGCAATCTCTTAACCAATGAAAAAACGCGCAAAGTGTAATAAATGCGCCGTACTGGTGATAGTGAATTATGTGATTTGAAAGCAAAATGCGCACATTTTTACACTCAATTGCACGATAGCTTTTTGTTTTAAGGTTAATTTAAGTTGAGACCGCTATCATGCTCAATAAGCCTCATTAATTGTCTTAAAAAGCGTCATTTAACAGACAAATAGGACAAGACCGCTTTTTATCGCCTGAAAGCAATTTTATGATCCCCAATATGGGCCTTTTTAACGATTACATTGAGTCTGGATGTTATGCTGGAAAATCTGAACAACTCGCTTTTTTACTTGATCAACGCCACGCCGGACTCTGCGCAATGGACGATCTCGCTCGCCATTTTTATTGCCAAAGATCTGATTAGCATCGTACCGCTACTGGCGATCGTTCTCTGGCTTTGGGGACCGCAAAACCGCGTGACCATCCAGCGCCAGTTGGTCATAAAAATGGCGATTGCGCTGGCAGTCGGTTTGACCATTTCATGGCTCATGGGGCATTTATTTCCTCACGACCGGCCATTCGTCAATCATATCGGCTACAACTTCCTGCACCATGCTGCAGATGACTCTTTCCCGAGCGACCACGGTACGGTTATCTTTACCTTCGCGTTGGCCTTCCTGTTCTGGCACCGCCTGTGGTCCGGAGCACTGTTGATGGTCGTCGCCGTGGCGATTGCCTGGTCGCGTGTTTACCTCGGCGTACACTGGCCGCTGGATATGCTGGGGGGGTTACTGGCCGGTCTGATCGGTTGCCTGAGCGCCCAGATGATCTGGCAACGATTCGGCACAACCCTGTACCACGGTTTGCAGACCTGCTATCGCACCTGCTTCGCCCTCCCTATTCGTAAAGGCTGGGTACGTGACTAACCCACGGTAAAGAGAGTAGTATTAAGCGCGAAACTGAGCACGTATTCTACTCTCCAGGGGAACTATGGAAACTCGACGCGACGAGCGTATTGGTCAATTACTGCAGGCGCTAAAACGCAGCGATAAATTACACCTTAAAGAAGCCGCGACACTGCTGGGTGTATCAGAAATGACCATTCGTCGCGATCTGAATAATAACACGGCCCCGGTTGTACTGCTTGGGGGCTATATTGTTCTGGAACCCCGTAGCGCCAGCCACTATTTAATCAGCGATCAAAAATCCCGCCTGGTTGATGAAAAACGCCGGGCAGCGCAGCAGGCAGCCAGCCTCGTCCAGGCGCATCAGACCGTTTTCTTCGACTGCGGAACAACAACGCCGTGGATCATTGAAGCGATCGATAATGAATTACCGTTCACCGCAATCTGCTATTCGCTGAATACGTTTCTGGTGTTGCAGGAGAAACCACAGTGCCGCGTCATTTTATGTGGCGGCGAATTCCATGCCAGTAATGCTATTTTCAAGCCACTCGATTTCCAGGAAACCCTGAATAACGTCTGCCCGGATATCGCTTTTTATTCCGCAGCTGGCATACATATCGATAAAGGCGCAACCTGTTTTAACCTTGAGGAATTACCGGTTAAACACTGGGCGATGTCGATGGCGCAGTATCATGTTCTGGTGGTTGATCACAGCAAGTTTGGGAAGGTGCGTCCCGCAAGGATGGGCGAATTAAGACGCTTTGATACCATCATCAGCGATAACCGCCCGGACGATGAGTTTGTCGAGTATGCCAAAGCGCAGAATATCAAATTGATGTACTAAATTTGTGCCGGATGACGGTGCTATCACCTCGTCATCCGGCATCAGCAATTAAGAGAACCAGCCACCAAACCACTGGTGGAATTTCATCATAACGAAGTCCCACATCCGGCTAAAGAATCCCCCCTCTTCCACCGCTTCCATCACCATCAACGGACGCTGTTCAATAGATTTTCCGTTCAACTGGAAGTCGATTGTCCCCACAACCTGGCCTTTCTTCAGTGGCGCGGTCAGCTGTGGCTCTGTCAGGGTAAAGCTCGCCTTCAGGTTTTTCAGCTGACCGCGCGGAATGGTCACAGACCCACCTTCCCCGGCGCCCAGATTGACTTCACTCTTATCACCAAACCAGACACGTTGGGTCACAAAGGTGGCATCCGGTTTAATCGGCGTAACGGTTTCAAAGAAGCGGAAACCCCATGTCAGCAGCTTTTCGGATTCATTAAAGCGAATGCGATCGGTTTTTGCCCCCAGCACGACGGAAATCAAACGCATATCGCCCTGTGTCGCGGATGCAACCAGGTTATAACCGGCTCCCGCCGTGGTGCCCGTTTTCATACCATCCACATTCAGGTTGGTACTCCACAGCAGGCGGTTACGGTTAGGCTGGCGAATTTTATTAAAGGTAAACTCTTTCTCTTTATGGATGGCGTACTCTTCCGGAACATCGTGGATTAACGCTTTACCCAACAATGCCATATCACGCGCGGTACTGAACTGCCCCGCGGCATCCAGACCATGTACCGTCTGGAAAGTCGTGTTCGTCAGTCCCAGTTTTTGCGCATAGCCGTTCATCAAACCGATAAACGATTCCTGGCTTCCGGCAACATAATCAGCGAGCGCGATACAGGCATCATTACCAGACTGAATGATCACGCCTTTGTTCAGATCGGACACCGCAACCTGATCGCCAGGCTTGAGGAACATCACCGAAGAGCCGCGCAGGGCCGGATTCCCGGTCGCCCAGGCATCTTTCCCGACGGTAACCATGTCATTCAGGTTAATTTTCCCGGCTTTTAGCGCCTGACCGACCACATAGCTGGTCATAATTTTGGTCAGACTGGCGGGGTCCAGTTTCTCATCGGCATTACCTTCCGCCAGCACTTTGCCGCTGGCGTAATCCATTAAGATCCACGCACGTGCGTCAACGCTCGGCGGGGCCGTTGGTTGTTCCGCCGCCTGTACGGTCGGCGCAAAAAGGATTAACAGTGCTGAACCTGCAGCAAGGCTGCGTAGGGAAGAGAAGTATTGCGTCATAAATGCCACCCGAGTATCCATTCCAAAAAACCACGTCATACCACACCGTGTTTACACAAAACCGGCCAAGTTGCCTCAGCCAACCATACAGAAAAGTTCTGATGGATGACGTGTAAAATAAGTGCGGTGAGTAATAACGCACTAACGAGCTTAAAGAAACCGTAAGTTGGTAAAGTTTTTAAAGTTTATGCAATAACGCTGCGCTGCGCTGCTCTCATCACGATTTTTTTGCGCCTTGTTGCGTAAATATTAGGTTTACCCCACCATGTGAGCGTGTCAGATAGAGAATGCAGCCATAACGCTGCTCAATTAATTTGCGGGGTTACTATGATTACACTGTGGGGTCGCAATAATTCGACCAACGTAAAAAAAGTATTGTGGACACTCGAAGAACTGGAACTGCCGTACAGCCAAATTCTGGCTGGTGGACAGCATGGCGTAAATCATGACGCAGACTATCTGGCGATGAACCCTAACGGGCTGGTACCACTGCTACGCGATGACGAAACAGACGTATTGCTGTGGGAATCCAATACCATTGTCCGCTACCTGGCGGCCCAGTACGGGCAAAAACGACTGTGGGTTGACGCCCCGGCGAAACGCGCCGAGGGCGAAAAATGGATGGACTGGGCTAACCAGACGCTGAGCCCTGCACATCGGGTTATCTTATTTGGTCTGGTCAGAACTCCTGCCGATCAACGCGATCAGGCAGCCATCGAGGCCGGTGCGAAGGTCTGCGATAACCTGTTTGCCATTCTCGACAACGCGCTGGCCGACCGGACCTGGTTCTCTGGCGCTGAATTTGGCACTGCAGACATCGCCGTCGCGCCGTTCATCTATAACCTGTTTAATGTCGGCTTGAGCTGGACGCCGCGTCCACACCTGGAACGTTGGTATCAACAGCTCACCGAGCGCCCGGCATTCCAGAAAGTCGTGATGATCCCGGTCAGCTAATCCTGTCAGGGACTCACTTTCAGCAATTCCCCGTCGGACTCGTCGGTTAATACATACAAATAACCGTCTGGTCCGACGCGCACATCGCGGATTCGCTGCCCTCTGTCATGCAAAATACGCCCGTCTTCCGTCACTGTATTGCCTTTCACGCTTAACACAATCACCCCCTGTTCTTTCAGCGCGCCAATAAACAGCTTGTGTCGCCACTGTGGGAACGTATCGTGGTTATAAAAGGTCATCCCACTGACAGCAGGTGATTTTTCCCAGTAAAAGATAGGCTGTTCGGTGCCCGCCACAATTGAGCCTTTTGCTTCGGGGATGCTGAAACCACTGTAGTTAACACCCCATGTCGCGATTGGCCATCCATAGTTTTTACCTTTCTCGGGGATATTGATCTCATCTCCGCCACGCGGACCATGCTCATTGAGCCACAACGCATCACTCCACGGATTCATCGCCATCCCCTGCGGATTGCGGATGCCATACGACCATATTTCAGCCTGCGCGCCAGTCTGGTTCACAAACGGGTTATCCGGTGGAATTTTGCCCTCGTCTGTTAGTCGAACCACTTTGCCCTGTAATTTATCCAGCTCCTGAGCGATTATGCGCTGGTTATTCTCGCCAAGACCTATAAACAGATAACCTTTGCCATCAAATACCATACGCCCACCAAAATGGTTCCCGGTTGATAACTTAGGCATTTGGCGGAACACCGTCTGGAAGCCCTGCAGGTGTTTACTATCGTCACTTAACCGCCCGTAGCCTACTGCTGTTCCGGCTTTGCCTTCACTGTCAGCTTCCGCAAAGCTAAGCCACACCCGCCGGGATTGGGCAAAATCCGGCGCTAACACCACATCGAGCAAGCCGCCCTGGCCATTCGCCCAAACCTTAGGTACGCCAGTCAGTGGATCGGAAAGCCCCTTATCGGGTTGCCAGAGCCGAAGCTGCCCTCCTCTGAGCGTAATCAGCATACTGCGATTATCCGGTAAAAAGGCCAGCGACCACGGGTGGTCGAGTTTGGTTTGCAGGACCTCCACCTTGACGGCAGCGGCATAGGGGGAAAGCAACGCCAGGAAGGCAACACAGAGAAAGAATCGACGCATAGCACCTCCTTAATGGCTCTGCTTAAAGCGTAGCCAGCAAGGGGAATTATCCCGCTACTTTTACATAATCTTAATGAAAAGGGGGAGCGCCCTCCCCCTGGTTCAGATGTGTTCCAGCGTTGAATAAGCTTGCAAACTCTGGATACTCAGCGTCAGCGTTGTCAGGCAGTTTTCCAGTTTCTCTGCGTTAACGGCAATAAAGTTCGGACAATCATGATGTCCACTCATCAGACAAACAGCGGTGGCGGCTAACGCCCCTTCAGCACGACGCAGGGCATTCCACTCTTCCTGATCAAGATGCATACCGTGGAGCTGTGATTGATCGTGCAACTCGCGATTCAGTTCAAAAAAGCTATCACGCAGACGATCGCTCTCGCTGACTGACATATAGCCTTTCGCTTTTCTCAACAGCAGATAAGCGGCAAGATCGATACGGGCGTTTATCAATTTGTTGAGAAGATCGGTTCTCAGTCTGTCAACAACCATACCTTGTTCCTCCTCTTTCCAACCATGGTGCAACTTAATAGTATGGTTGTTTTTTGCACAAATTGATGCTCTATATCAATAAAGCCTAATTAATTAACATAATTTACAATGTTACAACTTTCGGCCTGATGCAGGTGTTGCACTTACGCAAAACATCGCGTTTCTGGCATACCGAACATTTTTTGCTATACCTGAAGTGATTATTGCCATCGCGCTGATTATGAGGGATTTATGTCAAAAGCAAGTGATGCAGAAAAAATACGCACACTATCCAAAATCGATCTGAATTTGCTGACAATTTTCTGTTTGATCTATAGCGTGGGTAGTATTTCCAGAGTCGCTGACATGCTGAACATTTCACCTTCTGCCGTCAGCCAGTCACTACGAAAACTGCGAGAAATGATGGGAGATAATCTCTTCGTCCGTAGCGGAAATGCACTGTTACCGACCGTCTACTCCGATGAACTTTATGACAATACGATCCCAATTATCGACAAGCTATCGACGCTGATGCCACTTTCCTCTCCGGCGGCGAAAAAAAGGCTAACGCTGTATACCGAGTCATTTATTTCCCCGATTGTTATTCCCGATGTCACGGCCAGAATAATCAATACCGATGCGGATATCAGCCTCCTGCACCTCACCGCTGATTTAAACGAGCAGAGCATTGTTGAGTTATTAAACATGCGCCAGGCTGATGTGGTGTTTTCAACATTTTCCGTTGAGTCAGGAAATATCACCTGCCAGAAAATATCTGATATGCGGCTGGTTCTCGTCGCCTCGCAGAATAATACGTTATACGGAAATGCAATTACAGAGGAGCAGTTCAGAAGTGCCAACCTGGTGGGCTACAATACCAAAAATGAAAAAATAATTTACCACCGGAGTATTGTGGATAAAAAATTCAGAACCGGTGAACGTTGTCTGCTGACCTCTTCTTTTACGGCAATACTGACTATTGTGTCCACAACCCAATGCTTAGGGGTGATCCCGGAAAAGGTATTCGAAACACACGCGCAGCTGTATGGTCTTAAAAAGATAAACACACCATTTCCATTACCGCAATTTAGTGTGTTTTCTTCTTCACGCAAAGATGGTGCAGCCGGTAATGACTCCAACTTATTGATAGTGTTTTATGTTCAGATAATGCCCGATGACTTTGTCATGCAGCTCCACCGATT